>VFKJ01000577.1 GCA_009885595.1 Myxococcales bacterium
GTCCGCGCTGACCAGGGGCGGCGGCGCGAGCTCTCCCCTGGCAACGGGTGGAGGAAGCACGGAGGGTGCATCAGCCCGCAGTGCGTCCGCACGGGCCAGCAGCGCGCGCGCCGCCTCGGTGTCGCCCTTCGTGGCCGCGTCCACCGCCAGCTCCTCGCAGGCGGCCGCGCTGCCCGCCTCACAAGCCGCGGCGGGGTTCGGCTCACAGGCGCGGGCATCGCCCGCCGTACAACCGGCCTCGGCCTTCGGCTGCGCGTGGGCGCTCACTGCGATCAGTGCCAGCACGCCAGCCACGCGGGTCATGCGCGCGCGGAAAGCAGGCGCGGTGCCACCCGCAACTCTGCGAAACGACCTGTGCGCGTTGCGCAGGCTGCTGCTCAGGGGTGGTCACCGGGCCGGACACAGGCGCCTGCTTCTGCTTGGCTGCGCCCCGTGGAGATGGAACGGATCGCGATGCGGGCGCCCGACGGCGTGAGGTCGGAAGCGAGGCTCTTCAGGGCGCAGGAGAAGGGCCCGGGGCTGCTGGTGCTCCCGGCGATGGGCGTGAACGCGCGCGCGTACGATCGCCTCGCCGAGAACCTCGCGGAAGCGGGCGTCACCACCCTGGTGGCCGAGCTGCGCGGCGGTGACACCTCGTCGGTGCGCGCGCGGCCAGGCATCGACTACGGCTACTCCGAGCTGCTCTCAGACATGGTGCAGCACGTCGAGGTGCTGCGCGCGCACGTCAAAGGGCCGGTGAACATTCTCGGTCACTCCCTGGGCGGACACCTGGGCACCCTGGGTCTCCCTCGGTGGTTCGTGCCCGGGGCGAAGCTGATCGTCATTGCTTCAGGCACCGTGCACCACACCGTGTGGGGCGGGCTGCGGGGCCTGGGGGTGCTCGCGGGCTCTCAGCTCGCGCAGGTCGTCGCGCGGGGCCTGGGCTTTTACCCGGGGCATCGCCTCGGCTTCGGCGGGCTGCAGGGCAAGAGCCTGATGGTGGAATGGTCGAACGCCGCGCGCACCGGCGCCTTCGTCAGCCACCGCGGCGATTCGCTCGAGCACCAGCTCGACCAGCTTTCACCCGAGGTGCTCGCGATTCACGTGCAGGGCGACACCATGGCCCCGCGCGTCACCACCGAGGCGCTCTTGCGCAAGATGAAGCACGCGAAGGTGGAGTGGGTGAACGTGATGCCGCCGGCTCAGCCGCGAAAGATGAACCCGCACTTTCGCTGGCTCAAAGATCCGACACCCGCGGTGACGGAGATCGTCCGCTTCCTCCGGTGATGGAGTGACTCGGCTCACTTGAGCTTGTCGATGATCGCGCTCGCGAGCTCCAGCGCCGGCAGCACGGCCTTGTCTTTGGTGCGGTTCGCGGCGCGCTTGCTGGCGATGATTCGCGCGAGCGGAAGCACCCGAAGCACGACCCCGTCGAGTGACAGCTCTGTGGCGCCGGCGTACTCCTGAGCAAAATCCGGCAAGCCGGACATGTTCATGACGACGTCGAAGCGCTCGCCCATTCCACCAAGCAGCGGAGGCGCCGCCCGGGTCACCCAGAAGCCCCCAGCGCGCCGTGCAGCTTCGCCAATGCGCGGGTCGTCGAGGTCGCGGAACCAGAGGTCGATGTCCTCGGTTGCGCCGCGCGCGCCCTGAAGGAGCGCAGCGCTCATGCCCACGAGCAGGTACTCGACCCCGAGCTCGGAGAGAGCACTGAGGAACGCCCGCTCGCCTTCAGTCAGCGATGCGGCGTCGAAGGCGGCCATGAGCGAGCCCCATCCTCAAGCGCTCTGAGGGCGAACGAGCGAGTTGCTGAAGTTGATGAAAGACGTCGCCGGGGTCGAGCTGCAGCTCTGCCGCCAGGACTTCGGCCCTCGCCCGCAACGCCAGGAGGGCGCGCGCTTGAGCGCGATGCTCAGGTGAAAGCGATTCCAGCTCCTGCTCCAGGCTCTCCACGCCCAAGAGCCTAACACCGGAAGAAGTCAGCTCACGCCCCTCTCCCCTTCTGGGGAGAGCAAGACGCGGGCGGGTCACTTCCCGTAGAGGAAGCGCAGCTCGTCCATCTGGCTGTCGATCAGGTCCGGCACCGAGCGCGTGAAGGTGTCGAGCCGAATGAGCGCGTTCACGTTCGCGTCCTTCACCACCGCGGCGCGCAGCCGCCCGGCGAAGGCGCGGTTCACCTGTCCGGCGGCCTGGTAGCTCTCCGACAACTTCGTGAGCGACCAGTCAGGCGTGCCGCCGTCCTGCGCCACCAGGTACTGACCCAGCAGGTACATCGAGGTGGCGCGCGCGATCGTCTCCAGCTCGGAAGCGAAGGGCAGGTGGAAGCGCACCATCGGCCGCATCGGCGCCAGCACCGGGCAGCCGCTGGTCGCCATGTACACGCCCAACAACGAGCTGAGCGCTTGCTGCACGGCGACGTCTTGCTGCTCGTACACCCGCTCCGGCACGGTGACGCGCGCGGCGACCCGCTCGAACGAGACGATGTCCGCGAAGTGCGAGACGACGTCCGTGAGGCTGAGCGCCGCCGGGCATGACTCCGACTTCAGGGGACAGTGGGGGCACTTCTGAAACGACAGCTGCGTCCAGTCGGGCCGGGGATCGGGAGGCGCTGCCCTGTTCAGCAGCGTCTTCGGATCGAGCTCGATGGTGAAGGTCGAGGTCTTCGCCGCGCCCCCCGCCGGATCGGCGTGGGAGAACTCGTAGCGGATGACGAAGACCTCGCTCATCGCCTCAGCGCTTGACCGAGTACACGAACGTCGCCTTGGGCGCGCGCAGCCAGCGCTCGGCGATGGTGAGGCGCAGGGCCGCCCACTCGTCCTTGGCGTCGACGAACGAGGCCCGCATCGCCTCGGCGTCCTTCTTGTCGCCCTTGCCCTTGGCCATCAGCACGCGCTTGCCCAGGTCGTTCACCGCGGGCTTCCACTTCGCCAGATCCACCTCGAGGCAGCCGGTGTCCTGGCCGTTGGCGGCCTTCTCGCTCGGCTTCCAGCTCAGCGCGCCCGCCTTCATCATGGTGCCCAGCTGAATCGAGGCCAGCTGGCTGTAGGGCTTGGGGTGCGCGGCGGCGTCGTACATGCCGCGGCTGATGTGGCCGAACGCCCAGACGATGTCGCGCAGGGTGGCGTGCCTGGCCTCCTCCTCGGTCAGCAGCTTCTTCTCCACCAGCCACCAGGTGAAGAAGAGCGCGGCGCTCTGCGCCTTGAGCTCTTCCATGGTGGCCGCCAGCGGGCCCCCGAAGATGACGTCGTCCGTCTTCCCCTTCACCGCGTAGTCGTGGGCGGGGCCTAAGTTGTGCGCCGCCTCGTGCAGCACCACCGACAACAGCGCCGCCTTGGGGTCCGAGCTGAAGCCGTCGAAGGTGGCCTTGCAGTAGAGCGAGGCCACCTGCTTCTCCAGCGTCTCGCGGCTGTCGGCGTCGGTGTAGAGGTTGGTCATCACCACCGTGCGGCCGCCCTTCTCGGCGACCTTGCCCCAGTTGGGCAGCGACTGGCCGATGGTGGCGCCGTGCGGGTTGCGCTGGTCGGCCGCGTTCAGGGTGACGTCGATGAAGTCCGGCAGCTTGAACTTCACGTCGCGCGCCTTGTACGGAGGGCCGGCGAGCACCGCGAGGGTCTTCTCCATCTCGCCCTTCACCGGCTCGAGCTTCTTCTGCCACTCGACGGAGTCGAGGTTGATGCGCGCCAGCTGCAGGGCGAAGTTCGCCTTCCAGTTGCACGGCTCGGCGTAGGTCTCGTCGGGCGCGACCCGCAGGTACCACTTCGAGTTGAGCGGCCCCATCGCCACCCAGGCCTCGTTGGCCGGCTCCCAGTCGTTGGTGCGGAAGGCCTTGGCGGCGGCCGCCAGGTAGGTCTTGAGCGCGGCCTCGTCGTCACCGAAGAGGGCGGCGGCGGCCTCCAGCTCCTTCGCCACCGCCTCCATCTCGTCCTTGAACGCCTCGGTGTAGGGCACCGCCTTGTACAGGGCCGTCGCGTTCTGCGGCGGCACCGCCACCACGGTGGAGAAGTGATCCATCAGCACGCTCTTGTTCTTCTCCTTCTCCAGCAGGGCGCAGAACTTCGGGTCGGCCTGGATCGCGGTCGGGTAGAGGCCCACCGCGCGGGCGGGCGCAGGCGCGAGCGCGTTGCAGGTCGCGTCCTTCTCGGTGGCGGGCGCCACGCAGAAGGGCGACTGGTTGCGGTTGAACACCGCGCGGCTGAGGGTGTCGTCGGCGGGCAGGGTGGCGAGCTGCTCCACGGTGCCGTGCTGGCGCGCGTAGAGCTTCTCGATCAGCGCCGCGGCGCGCGCGAAGTGCTCGAAGGCCTTCTTGTCGGCGTCGGTGCCGCTGCTGAGGTCGGTCTCCACCAGCGTGGCCTTGCCCTGGGACAGCTCGAGGCGGAGCGCGTTGCGGCGGGCCTTCTCCTCGGCGGAGAGCTTCGACTCGTCGGGCTGCACCTGCAGCGCCGCGTAGAGCTCGTCGAACTTCGGGGTGAAGGCGTCGCCCTGCACCACCTCGGCGAGGGTGAGCGTCCAGGGGCCAATCAGCACCACCAGCTCGGACGGCTCGATCGCGCCGTTCTTGTTCGCGTCGGTGCGCCAGAAGAGAGGAACGAAGCGCTCCTGCGCGCGCGCGTTGAAGTCGAGGCGCGAGAGCGACGTGTAGGTCTTCTTCACCGGCGCGGGCGCGGGCGCGGGGGCCGGCGCTTCGGTCTTCGCCGGCGCCACCTCGACGTTCTTGGGAGTGCACGCCACCAACGCCAGGCCGCACGACACTGCGAACAGGGACTTGTTGAGCATGGGCGGCGAGTACCACGGGGCCCAGATCACCTCTCGGCGGATCACACGACACTCACCCACCGCATTGAAACAGGACACCCTCTCCAGTTTCGTCCGGTATTCAGTCGTATTCGGGCGCGCGTCTGAAATAACGACAGTCAGCGCGTCAAGCCACGTAAGACCTCTGAATCACACGCCGACTCGCAACTCCGCGGAATCACATTGTTAAAGGCAGATACACGTACATGGAGCCAACGCAGCTGCACCTACCTTAGAATTCATGCCTGAATTCATGAGCTTA
>VFKJ01000492.1 GCA_009885595.1 Myxococcales bacterium
CGCGAGCACCTGGGCGTCGCTCCAGGCCGCGCCCACGAAGCTCAGCCCCACCGGCAGCTCGCCCACGAAGCCCATCGGCACGGTGAGGTGCGGACACCCGGCCACCGCGGCGGGCGTGGAGAAGGACAAGGTGAAGTGATCGCCCAGGGCGAAGTCGGTCTGCCACGCGGGCGCATCGGTGGGCGCCACCAGGGCGTCGAGCCGGTGCTTCTGCAGCAGCGCGTGCAATGACGTTCGCGCCTGCGCGCAGGTCGCCAGCGCCTTCTTGTACGCAGGGCTGCTCAAGGGACCCTTCTTCGCCGCGTCTTCGAAGAGCTGCTGACCGAAGAAGCCCAGCTCCTGCGCGGCGTGCGCCTGGTTGAAGGCGATGAGCTCGGTGAGCTGCTTGAGGTTGCCGCCGCGCGCGGCGAGGTACGCATCGAGGTCTGCCTTGAGCTCGAACAGCAGCACCTCGAGCTCAGCGGCGTCGTACCCGGCCGAGGAGAGCTCGACGTCGACCAGCACCGCGCCGGCAGAGGTGAGCGCCGCGAGGGCTTCCTTCGCCAGCGGGGCCACGTTCCAGCTCGCGTCCACCAGCCGCCGCACCACGCCCAGGCGCGCGCCCTTCAGCGTGGCCTGCGCGAGCGCAGCCGCGTAGCCAGGCTGCTTCGCCGGAATGCGGCTGGTGGCCGGGTCACGAGGGTCGGCGCCGGCGATGGCGTCGAGCACCAGCGCCGCGTCCTCCACCGTGCGCGTCATCGGCCCCGCGGTGTCCTGGCTGTGCGCGAGCGGAATGATGCCGGCCCGGGAAACGAGACCCAGCGTCGGCTTGAAGCCCACCACCCCGCAGACTGACGAGGGGGAGACGATGGAGCCGTCGGTCTCGGTGCCGATCGCCGCCGCGCACAGGCTCGCCGCCACCGCCACCGCTGAGCCCGAAGAGGAGCCCGAGGCGTTGCGGGTGAGCACGTAGGGGTTCCTCGTCAGCCCACCGCGGCCGCTCCAGCCCGAGGTCGACGCGCGCCCGCGCATGTTCGCCCACTCGGAGAGGTTGGTCTTTCCCAGCAGCACCGCGCCCGCCTCACGCAGCCGGTGCACCACGAAGGAGTCGCGCGCGGGCGCAGGCGCGTCGAGCAGCGCGAGCGAACCGGCGGTGGTCTTCATCGCGTCGGCGGTGTCGAGGTTGTCCTTCACCAGCACCGGGAGGCCGTGCAGCGGGCCGCGCGCGCCCTTCGCCGTTCGTTCCTCGTCGAGCGCGGTGGCGAGGAGGAGCGCGTCGGGGTTCTGCTCCAGCACGCTCTTGAGGCCAGGGCCCTTCACGTCGAGGGCCTCGATGCGGGCGAGGTAGGCTTTGACGAGCGCTGCGCTGGTGAAGGTGCCGGCGGCCAGCGCTTCAGAGAGCTCGCGCAGCGACTTTTCTTCGACCGGGGGTGGAGAAGGAACCCCACCGAACGCGAGCGCCGAGGAGCCGGCGATCAGGAGGGTCCGGCGAGAGAGTCTCACCCCTCACCCCAACCCTCTCCCCTGGGGGGGAGAGGGAGGAGAGAGTTGACCGACTTTTCGAGCCGCCGGAATGCGGGGAAGTGGGATGACGTCGAGCAGCACCAGCAAGCCGCCGATGGCCAGCAACGCCAGCACCAGCAGCGCGAGGACCAGCCCGGCGCGCCTGGGCCGCACGGCCGCGAGATCATCGTACGACTCCGCCGGCTCGAGCGAGGGCACCGACGCCTGCTGATCAGCCGGATCTGCGGTGAAGGCCACTGGCGAAGGCGGCGGCCGGCGATTGGCGCGGGTCGCCGAGAGCCCCGGAATTTCCCCCGGGTTGGCGATGGCGGTCTTCGCGCCCTCGTCGTCGTCTTCCCAGTCCATCGGGTTGCCCCGGTTGGTGATGGAGACGGTCTCGCCGGTGTTCGTGCGGGCCGGCAGCACCGCGTTGCCGACGGGCAGGACCGCCGGGCTCGCCGCCGGGGTGAGCTCCTGGGCGCCCTGGACCTTGTCCGTCATCACCCGCTCCCGCGAGGTGGTGTTCGCCTCGTTCAGCGGCGCGGCCGGCGAGCCCGAGTCACGCTCGGCGAGGTTCTTCCGGCTCGCCGCGAACTGCGCGCGCAGGTTCTTGATCTCGTCGGGCAGCGCCGCGGCGGGAATCGTCTTGTCCCCCGCGTCATCGTCGTCGTCGTCGTCCTCTTCGTACTTGAAGGGTCGTGAGAGCCCGGGCTGCGGCGCGGTGACGCTGCCGGGGTTCGGGTTCGGAGAAGTCGGCGCGCTGGGCGAGGGGGCGCGCAACGCCCGGGGGCGCGCGGGGGAAGTGCTTTCACCAGACCCCGGCTGCGGCGGGTTCTTCAGCTCTCCGGGCACCACCCCCGGCCGCGTCATCTCTGCTTCCTCGCGCGGCATCACCGCCTTGGGCGCGCTGATCAACGAAGGCTTGCGCGGGGTGTCGGTGCCGCGCGGCTCGACGGCGGCCGAGGAGGCGGTGGCGGCGCCCGCGCGCACCTTGGCGAGCACGTTCTGCACCTTCACCTCGCCGGTCGTCTCGGAGCCGAACTCCGACGACTCGAGCAGGCGGCGCGTCTCGGCGCGGCGCTCGCTGAAGTGGCGGGTCACCACCTCGCCCAGCTGCTCCGGGTGCCAGATGAGCCCGGGCGCGGCCTTCTCGATGGCGCGCGCGAACTCGAGCGCGGTGTTGAAGCGCTTCTCGCGATCGCGCTGCAGGGCCTTGAGCACCACCGCGTCGAGCTCGGGGCCGACTGCCTTGTTCCACTTCGAGGGCGGCTGCACCTCTTCGCGCAGCGCGGCCATCATCCCCTCCTCGGCGGTCTTGCCGTGGAAGAGCCGCAGCCCGGTGAGGCACTCGTGCATCACCACGCCCAGGGCGAAGAGGTCGCTGCGGGGGTCGAGCGGCTCACCGCGAATCTGCTCGGGCGACATGTAGCCCGAGGTGCCCTTCACCATGCCGATGCTGGTGCGGCCGCTGCGCCCGAGCGCCTTGGCGATGCCGAAGTCGAGCAGCTTGGTGACGCCCTCGTACGTCACCATGATGTTCTTCTCGGCGACGTCGCGGTGAATCACGATCTGCCGCCGCCCGCGCGCGTCGGTGAAGGTGTGCGCGTAGTGCAGCGCCAGCGCGGTGTCGCGGGTGGAGGCGAGGGTGAGCCCCAGCGGAATGGACTCCTTGGCCTGGCGGCAGGCGCGCGCCATCTCCACCAGGGTGCAGCCCTGGATGAACTCCATCGCCATGAAGAGCTGGCCCTCGTCGGTCTCCAGCTCGAACACCTGCGCGATGTTGGGGTGGTTGAAGGCGGCGGTGATGCGCGCCTCTTCCAGGAACATGCCGACGAAGTCCTCTTCGCCTCCGATGTCCGGGAGAATCGTCTTGAGCACCACGAGCTTCTTGAAGCCCGCAAGGCCGGTTTGATGGGCGAGGTAGATGGCGCTCATCCCGCCCGTGGAAAGGCGGCACAGCACCTCGTACTTGCCCAGGTGCCGGCGATCGAGCTGAGTGCTCGGCGCGATGAAAGAGTTGTTGCCCACCCGGTGACCTGGAGAGGGAGTGTACCCGTTTGGGACGGGTCGTCTCGCTTTGTTCCCGGTAGAAAATTACGGCATTGCTGTAGTCAGGAGGTCCGATGAAGAGCGCTGATCAATGGTTCCAGGAAGGCCTCGGTGAGATCGCCCTCTCCCGCTCGGCGGATTACCGCTCGGAGTACGTGGGGGACCTGGAGCGGGCGGTGGCCGCCTTCGATCAAGCGCTGGCGCTCGAGCCCAGCCACCGGGGCGCGCTCCACCAACGCGGCCTCGCCCTCGCCATTCTGGGGAGGCACGAGGCGGCGCTCGATTCCTTCGTGGCGGCGGCGGCGGTGAGCCCCGAAGACGCGGAGCTCCGGCTGGCGGTGGCGCAGTCGCTGGTGAAGCTCGAGCAGTGGGAGTCCGCCCTGCGCGCGTTCGACGAAGTGCTGCGGCTGCGACCCGAAGACCAGGAGGCGCTCTTCGGCCGCGCCAGCGCGTTGGCGAGACTCGAGCGCGACGAGCTGGCGCTTGCTGCGTGGGACGAGGTGCTGCGCGGGGCGGACAACAAGACCATCACCTCGCACGGGCGCACGGTGCGGGTGTTGACCGAGGACTTTCGACGGCTGCGCGCGCAGCTCTCCAGGGCCCTGGCGCTGGGCCGGCTGGGGCGCGCGGAGGCAGAGGCGGCGTTCCGCGAGGTGTTCGAGGCGAACGCGGTGCAGCTGGCAGGGCCCTCGGCTCCCGACGTGTTTCACGAGGCTCTGCGCACCCTCGAGGTCGCGCGCCGGGCGTTTCACGCGTTCGTCGAAGCGAACCTGAGTGATCCGATGACGCTGCGGCGCGCGGCGAGCGCGTGGTTGATGGCGAAGCGGCCGGAGGATTCCGTGCGCGCGTGGGACCGGGCGATCGCCAGCAAACCGGACGCGGCGGCGTGGTGGGGAAAGGCCGAGGCCCACGTGCAGGCGGGGCAGCTGGAGCTCGCCATCGCGGCGTATGAGCGCTCGCTGCAGGTGACGCCGGGGTACGGGCCTTCGCTGGCGCGGCTGCCGGTGGTGAAGGCTCGACGCGGGTAAGCCCTCTCCCCGACCCTCTCCCCCGCGGGGGAGAGGGAGACAGCGTCATTTCATGTCCGCGATGAAGGTGCCGTCGCCGGCGAAGCGCTGCCGGCACTCGGGCTTCTGCTTGCCGTTGATCTTCACCTCGATGACGAACTCGCGCTCCGAGGGCACCGCCTGCGCGTACACCGGCGCGAGCGCCTCGCAGGTCGGCAGGGTGTCGCCGTACTTCCCGCTGCAGGCCGCCATCACGTAGTCCAGGTCTTCGGTGTCCTTGATGCCGCCGTCGACGAAGAGCTCGGCGAGCTTCATCGCCTCCTTCATGTCCATCACCAGGCTCTGAGGACAGCCCGCCTGGCGAAGCTCTTCGGCGCCGGGCGCGTTGACGCCCTTCTCCGCGAGCGCGACGCCCTGACCGACGGCCGCGAAGATCTTCTTCCCGGTGTCGCTGCGCGCCGCGAGGAACATCGCCAGCGAGCTGCCGATGCACACCAGCGCCAGCAGCGCGCCAATCACCATCAACGCGATGACACAGCCGCTGCGCTTCGGGGGAATCGCTGCGGAAGGCGGCGTCGAGGGGTTCGGGTTCACAGGGCGCGCAGCCTAGACCCGGCGCCGCGCGTTCGCGTTATGGAAGCGACGTGAGCGCAGTCCGCGAGCTCGAAGCCTTCCTGCTCTCCGTCGAGTGGAGAGACGCCGCCCGCGGCCTCGAGCTCACGCTCTGGGGCTCGTCGGTCGAGGGACCCGTGCGTGCCACGCTCACCGGCCAGGAAGCGGTGATGTTCGTGCCGCGCTACGCCCAGACCCAGGCGGGCCGCCGCGTGCCCCGGGCCCTGCGCAGCCGCGAAGGCGCCGACGTCGACGCGGTGTACTTCACCACCCAGCGCGCGCTGCTGCAGGAACGCGCGCGCGTTCAGGCCGCGCGCGGGCTCACCTTCGAGGCCGACCTCAAGCCGAGCAACCGCTTCCTGATGGAGCGCTTCATCAATGGGGGCTTCTCTCTGAAGGGCAGCGCGCGCACCGAGCAGGGCGTGCTGCGCTTCACCAACCCCCAGGTGCACGCGGCCGACGTCACGCCGAAGCTGCGCACGCTCTCGCTCGACATCGAGACCGACGGCTGGGACGGGCCGGTGCTCTCCCTCGCGCTGGCGGGGCGTGAGCTCGAGCAGGTCTTCCTGGCGCGCGAAGGCGCTGACACCAGGGGCCTCTCGTTCCACGGCACCGAGCGCGCGACCCTCGAGGCCGCCTTCCAGGCGATCCGCGCGAACGACCCCGACGCGATCCTCGGGTGGAACGTCACCGACTTCGACCTGCGCGTGCTCGACGCGAGATGTCTGGCATTGGGAATTCCGTTCGCGATCGGCCGCATGAAAGAGCGGGCGCGCGTGTTGCTGGGAGACACGCCCCAGAGCGTCTCCATCGCGCGCGTCCCGGGGCGGGTGGTGCTCGACGGGGTGGCCACCTTGCGCAACGCGTCCTGGGCCTTCGAGCGGTACACCCTCGATCACGTCGCCAAACAACTGCTCGGCCGGGGCAAGCTGCGCGCGGAAGGCGTCGACGCCCTCGCGGAGATCCGCCGCATGTACCGCGACGATCCGGCGGCGCTGGCCGCGTACAACCTGGAAGACGCCCGCCTCGCGCTCGAGCTGTTCGAGAAGGCCGAGCTGGTCGAGTTCACCATCGCGCGCGCGAAGCTCACCGGCTTGCCGCTCGATCGCCAGGGTGGCTCGGTGGCGGCCTTCGACTACCTCTACCTGCCGCGCCTGCACCGCCGCGGCTTCGTCGCGCACGACGTGGGCGGGAACGAGCCCATTCCTTCGCCCGGCGGACACGTGCTCGACAGCGTGCCGGGGCTGTACACGCACGTGGCGTCCTTCGACTTCCGCTCGCTGTACCCGAGCATCATCCGCACGTTTCAGATTGATCCGCTGGGCCTCTGGTTCCCCGGAGAGAGTCCGGTGCAGGGGTTCGAAGGGGCGGTATTCGCGCGCACCGGAGCGATCCTCCCTGAGCTGATCAGCCACCTGCACGAGGAGCGCACCAAGGCGCGCGAGTCGGGCAACGAGACGCTCTCGCGAGCGATCAAGATCTTGATGAACTCGTTCTACGGCGTGCTCGGCACCCCGGGCTGCCGCTTCTTCGATCCGCACCTGGCGACCTCCATCACCCTGCGCGGGCGGGAGATCATCGAGCGCTCCCAGGCCTTCCTCGAGACGCGCGGTCACCCCGTCATCTACGGCGACACCGACTCGCTCTTCGTGCGGTTGGACGTCAAGCTCGACGAAGCGGAAGCGCAGGTCGAAGGAAAACGCCTCGCCGACAGCCTCAACGCGTTCTGGCGCGGGCGCGTGGAGCAGGAACACGGACTCACCAGCTTCCTCGAGCTGCGCTTCGACGCGCTGTTCCTCAAGTTCCTCATGCCCACCATGCGCGGCTCTGAGAAGGGCTCGAAGAAGCGCTACGCGGGCACGGTGCGCGTGCCCGAGGGCGGCACGAAGCTCGTCATTCGAGGGCTGGAGGCGATCCGCACCGACTGGACTCCGCTGGCGCGCGAGACGCAGCGTGAGTTGCTCGAGCGGGTGTTCGCGGGGACGCCGTGGGAAGCGTGGCTGCTCTCGCTGCGCGAGCGGCTGCTGAAGGGCGAGCTCGATGATCAGCTGGTGTACCGGAAGCGGCTGCGCCGCGGCATGAGCGACTACGCGTCGGTGCCTCCGCACGTGCGGGCCGCGAAGTTGTTGGAGACCGAAGAAGGCGATGACTCGCCGGCGTCCGAGGTCGAGTACGTGATCACCACCCGGGGGCCAGAGCCGATTTCCATGCGCACGGCGGCGATCGACTACGCGCACTACCTCGAGAAGCAGCTCGCGCCGGCGGTCGACGTGGTGCTGGGCCAGCTGGGCAGCTCCTTCGAGCGCGTCGCCGGCTCGCAGCTCACGCTCTTTTAGGAGCAGGGCCAGGCAGCAAGCTCACCCGCGGAATTGTAAGCTCGCGTTACGGATCCACGGCAATACCGGGTGGAAGATCGGCAGAGAATCCTGCGCACTCACTCTCAGAGGACGGTCATGACCCTTCGAATCAACAGCCGTGGCGCGCAGGTGGCGAAACTCCAGGCCGAGCTCAAGGCAGCCAACCTGCCGGTGGGCACGGTGGACGGCGTCTTCGGCAAGAACACCCTCAAGGCCGTGAAATTGTTCCAGGCGCGGCACCGCCTCGGCGTCGACGGCATGGTGGGACCGAAGACCTGGAAGGCCCTGCTCAGCGACGGAAAGTCACCGGCTGGGTCGACCAAGAAGACGACCGCGCCCTCCTCCGCGCCTCGCGGCACGGTGGTGAACGGCTACGTGCGCGGGGTGCCGAGGAAGATTCGCATCGCGCCCATCGGCAACGGCAAGAACATGCGCGCCGACGCCGCCGCGAAGTTCAACCAGATGAAGGCCGCCGCGCGCCGCGCAGGCGTGACTCTCTCGCCGGTCTCCGGCTTCCGCACCATGGCGCAGCAGAAGTCGCTCTACGCCGCCTACCGCGCGGGCCGTGGCAACCTGGCGGCGCGTCCCGGCTACAGCAACCACCAGGGCGGCACCTCGGTGGACGTCTCCACCAACGGCAGCTACTCGAGCTCGGCCTACAAGTGGCTGGCCCGGCACGGGCGCCAGTACGGCTTCGTCAACGACGTGCGCGGCGAGCCGTGGCACTGGACGTTCCGCGGCTAATCCTCACCGACCGTCACGGGCAGCCCGAAGCGGCCCGCCAGGTGCCTCACCGCCTCGACGTTCTCGTCGAGGAAGTTGCAGCTCACCGACAACTTCACGCTCGCGGGCTCGAGCCACGTCAGCTCTGAGATCA
>VFKJ01000330.1 GCA_009885595.1 Myxococcales bacterium
CCGGCGCTCCTGTGGTGGGTTCCGGCGAGCGCGTACCCAGGTAGGCGACCCCGCTGGA
Source organism: Myxococcales bacterium (assembly GCA_009885595.1). Taxonomy (GTDB): domain Bacteria; phylum Myxococcota; class Myxococcia; order Myxococcales; family Myxococcaceae; genus Archangium_A. Next base: position 59 of record VFKJ01000330.1, read on the forward strand.
GAGCCCCAGCACCAGCACCGCGGCCAGGGCGAGCAACGGCCCCTTCGACTTCGCTGGCGCGCGCGAGGGCGGCCCCGGCTCGCTGGCCTGCAGGGTCTCGCTCACGCTCACCGAGGGCAGCTGCAGCGAGGGCCGCACCAGCACGCTGGGCTCAGCGACCGGCAAGGGCTCCAGCTTGCGGCTGGGCCGTTTCATCGCCGGCATCTGCTCGGTGCGCGGCCGCGCCGGCACGCCCCCCGACGGCACGAACTCCTCGGTCCGCTTTGCTGGGCTGTCGTCGTCGTCGTCCAGCGCGCCCCGGCGCGGGGGCGTGGCCTGGCGACCAGGCTGGGTGGGCAGGGGGGTGGCGGTGACGGTGCCTGGCCTTGGGCGGAAGCGGGTGTCTCCGGTGCCGAAGTCGTCGTCGGCGGTGTCAACGGCGGAAGGGACCGCGTCGGCAGGCGCCTCGAGCTCCTCCTGGTAGAGCTGCCCCAGGAAGAGCGACACCGAGCTGTCGTCGACCGATTGCGCGGTGCGCAGCACGTAGTTCGCCAGCGCCTTCTCCATCTCGAAGGCCGTCTGGAAGCGCTCTTGCGGCGGTCGCGCCAGCGCCTTCATCACCACCTCGGACAGCTCGGGTGGCACGTCGGGGTTGAGCCGCTGCGGCGGGGGAATCAGGGTGTCCTGCACCGCGCGCAGCACCGCGAGATCCGAGTCGCCGTCGAAGAGCCGGCCGCCGGTGAGCAATTCCCACAGCACGATGCCCAGCGCGAAGATGTCGGTCCGCGCGTCCACCTTCTCTCCGCGCGACTGCTCGGGCGACATGTACGCGAACTTGCCCTTGAGCATCCCGGGCGCGGTCTGCGAGGTGGTGGCCTTGGCGATGCCGAAGTCGGTCAGCTTCACCGCGCCGTCGAACGAGAGCAGCACGTTGTGCGGAGTGACGTCGCGGTGCACCACGCCCAGGCGCTGACCGTTCTCCGTCAACGAGTGCGCGTACTGCAGCCCGCGGGCGACCTGCGCGCCGATCTCCGCCGTCAGCGTGGGAGGGAAGGGCACTCCCTTCTCCCGGCAGCGCTTGCGCAGATCCCACAGCGAGGCCCCGCGCACGTACTCCATCGCCAGGTAGAACGATTCGCCGTGCTTCCCGAAGTCGAAGATCTGCACCACGTTGGCGTGGTTGAGCCGCGAGACGAGCCGCGCCTCTGCGATGAACATCTGCACGAACTGGGAATCGCGCGCGAGGAAGCTGCGCACCACCTTGATCACCACTTCCTTGGAGAAGCCCTCGGGCCCCACGGCGCTCGCGAGAAAGATCTCGGCCATGCCGCCTTCGGCCAGTTTCCGCTTGATGACGTAGCGGCCGACCTCTGTCCCTGGAGCCAACATTCCCCTGCGACGCCTCCCCTGCTAGGGGGGTGACACTAGTCTTGGATGCTCGGGGGACCAACTGATGCGAACGGCGTGCGTGGTGGTCGTGGTGATGTCGACGATGGCGTGGGCGGGGGGCAAGACGGTGATCGTCGCCGGGGGCGATTGTTCCGATCCCACCCTCATCAGCGGCGCCAAGGACTTTCGCGACGCGGCCACCCGGCTCTTGGGCAGCCAGCTGATGGAGCCCGAGAGCGTGCTCGACATCGTGCGCCCGCGGCCCACCCGCAGCCTGCAAGACATCGAGCGCCAGGTGGAATCGGCCAAGGCCCTCTTCTACGGGGGCCAGGGCGATCGCGCCGTCGAGCTGGTGGAGCGGGCGCTGATCGAGCTCGAGCGCGCCTCACCCGAGACCAAACCGTGGCCGGTGACGCAGAGCGCGCTGGTGCTGCAGGCGCTGGTGCAGAAGAGCCTGGAACACCCGAAGGAGATGAACGACGCCTTCCGCCGCATCGCCCGCATCGATCCTGGCTTCAAGCTCGACCCCGACGCGCACCCGCCGTCCGCCATCGCGGCGCTGGAGGCGATCAAGAAGGAGTTCGCCCGCGCCCGCAAGGCCACCCTCCAGGTGAGGGTCGACAGCGGGCCGGCCGCGACCGTCTACGTCGACGGGCACCCGATGGGCACCACCCCCCTCAAGCTCGACCTGCCCGCCGGCACCTACCGCGTCTCGCTGGGCGCCCCGGGCATGTTGTCCTTCCCGCACCGGGTCGAGCTGCCGCGCGATTCCAAGCTGAACGTCGATCTCGCCTTCGAGGGCGCCCTGGGCCTCCAGGCCCCGCTGTGCCTGTCGAGCGCCGATGACGGCGCGGCGATCAAGCTCGCGCAGCTGGTGGCAGGCGAGAGCGTGATCGTCCTTCGCAACACCGCCAGGCGCAGCTCGCCGCCGTTCATCTCGGGCGCGGTGTTCGATCTCGCCAACGGCCAGCAGGAGAGAGGGGGCTCGGTCATCCCCGAGCTCATCGCGAACCTCGCCACCTTCCTGATCACCGGGAAGGAGCAGGCGGGCATTCAGCTCACCGGACGCCAGGGAGAGCGGCAGCCGGTCACCGTGCTCGAGCCCGCGCCCCTCGAGCCCGCGCCCCCGCCCGTGAAGGACCCGATCGCGGCACCCCCGGCGGTGAGCCTCAGCGCCCCTGCGCCCGCCTCGGCGCGGGTCGCCTCGTTCACGCTCATCGGCGTGGGCGGCGCCGCGGTGGTCGGCGGCGTCATCGGCTACGCCGCCGGCGAGTGGGAACGTGCTCGCCTGATCGGCATCACCACGTCCATGGGCAAGCTCCCGCTCACCAGCCTCGAGGTGGGCGAAGAGGCGCTGAGGTTGATGAGCTCGATCGACAGCGTGCGCGCGGTCTGCTTCGGGCTGATCGCGGGCGGCGCCGGAGCAGCGCTGTCCGGGGCGTTGCTGCTCTGGCTGTTTCCGGGCAGCCCGGCGACCGTCGCGATCAGCCCGTCGCCGGGCGGCGCGTCAGTGCAGCTGGGCGGGCGCTTCTAGGCCTGGTTCGCCCAGGTAGAAGGGCCCAAAGGCCTCGAACGTCTGGTACTTCTTCATCTCGCGAAGATCTTTCGGAAGAGCCCCACGATGCCCTGATCGTTCGTCGCCTTGAGCTGGTCGACCTTCACCTGGTCTTTTTCACCAGGCCCCTTGGGGGCGAGTTGCTGCTTGTCCTTGAGCTGCTTCTTGCGATTGGGGTCGAGGGACATCGCGCTGAATTCGTCCTCGCCTTCGTACGACACCTGGGCGCGGGGCCGCGCACCGGGCAACGAAGGAGATGAACCCGAGGGGAGTTTTCCAGCCATGGGCCCACAATAGGGACGATCGGCGCGATCCGGCAATCCCCCGACCGGAGCAAGTCCCCCAAAAGATTGACCGACCGGGGGCTGCGTGGGAGCTTCGCAAGCGATGTCAGCACCTTCTGCGTTTCAGCGGCTGCGGTGGGTTCTGGTCACCTCGGGCCTCGTGCTGGGTGCGAGCGCTTGCGGACCAGTGCAGTCGACCTCGTATCTGATCGACAGCGAGACGATGCTCGAGGCCGCGCGCACCGCGCAGGCCGACAAGCTCGCGCCCTACGAGTGGACGGCCGCGAACCTCTACCTCGCGAAGTCGAAGGAAGAGGTGGGCTACTCCGACTTCGAGCAGGCGGTGGACTACGGCAAGAAGGCCGTCGAGTTCGCCACCCGCGCGCGCGACACCGCCCTCAAGGTCGGCCGCCGCAACGAGCCGTCTCCGACTGATCCGCCCGTGGTGCCCACTCCATGACGCGGTCACTGGGCGTGGCGTGCGTGGTGGTGCTGACCGTGGGCTGTCACAGCGGTCCGCAGATCCGCGCGTCGGGCGACATCATCAAGACCGACATCGAGCGCGCGCGCAGGTCGAACGCGCTGCGCTGCGCTCCGCGAGAGCTCGCGGCTGCCGAGGCCAACCTCGACTTCGCCCTGGGCGAGCTCGACGAGGGCAACTCGCAGCGCGCCTACGAGCACATCACCGAGGCCGAGGCGATGGCGAAGAAGGCCGTGGCGCTGAGCCGTGACTGTGCGCCCCGCCAGGTGGTGGTGAAGGAGCAGCCGCAGCTGATCGTGAAGATCGAGGAGACCGACAAGGACGGCGACACGGTCCTCGACAAGGACGACCAGTGTCCCTCGCTGCCCGGCCCGGTCTCGAACAAGGGCTGCCCGCTCGAGGCCCCCAAGGACCGCGACGGCGACGGCATCCTCGACCCCTCGGACAAGTGCATCGATCAGCCGGAGGACGTCGACGGCTTCCAGGACGAGGACGGTTGTCCCGAGCCCGACAACGACAACGACGGCATCCTCGACACCGCCGACAAGTGCCCCAACGAGGCGGGCCCGATGCAGAACATGGGCTGCCCGATCCTCGACAAGGACGGCGACGGGATCAACGACAACAAGGACAAGTGCCCCAACGAGCCCGAGGACAAGGACGGCTTCGAGGACGAAGACGGCTGCCCCGATCTCGACAACGACGCCGACGGCGTGCCCGACGAGAAGGACAAGTGTCCCCTCGACCCCGAGGACAAGGACGGCTTCCAGGACGAAGACGGCTGCCCCGATCTCGACAACGACGCCGACGGCGTGCCCGACGACAAGGACGATTGCCCGCTGGTTCCGGGGTCGGTCGACAACAAGGGGTGCCCGCGGAAGTACTCGCTGGTGCAGGTGACCAAGGACCGCATCGAGATCAAGAAGCAGATCAAGTTCGCCACCGGCAGCGCGAAGATCGTGGGCGCCGAGAGCGAGAAGATCCTCGATGAGGTGGGGCTGGCGCTCAAGGACAACACTCAGATCAAGAAGGTGCGCGTCGAGGGGCACACCGACTCGGTGGGCGACGACTCGAAGAACCTCAAGCTGTCGCAGAACCGCGCGAACTCGGTGGTGTCGGCGCTGATCAAGCGCGGCGTCGACCCGGCTCGCCTGGACGCGGTGGGCTTTGGCGAGACCAAGCCGATCGCGTCCAACTCCACCAGCGCGGGCAAGGCCGAGAACCGCCGCACCGAGTTCAACATCGTCGAGCAGTAAGCCAACCAACTGTCTCCCTCTCCCCGCGGGGGGAGAGGGTCGGGGAGAGGGCGTGGCCATGCCGAGCTTCAAGTGCGCCAGCTGCAGCCAAGTCCACGACGGGTTGCCTGAGCTCGCAGTACCGGAGCCTTATTTCGTGGGATGCCTGGAACCGAACGCCAAGTCGAAGGTCGAGCGGCTGGGCACTGAAATCTGCGTGTTCCGCGATGGCGACGTTCGGCACTTCTTCCTTCGTGGCGCGCTGGGCATTCCCATCTCGGGCACCGAAGAGACCTGGTCATACGCAGCGTAGGTGAGCCTGAGCGCTGAGAGCTTCGCTGGCGTCGCCGATGTCGCAGAGGGCACGAAGCCCAGCGGATCGTTCTTCGGCTGGTTCCAGAGCGCGCTGCCCGGTTGGCCCGACACAGTGAGTCTGAGGTCCACCTTGCACATCGCGACCAATCAGCGTCCGTTCATCGAGCTCGAACCGACCGACCACCCGCTCTCCGTTGCCCAGCGCGAAGGACTTCCGCTTCAGAGAATCCTCGAGCTCGTAGACCCCGTGTTGCATCAGGGAGGACGGTAAGCCCTCTCCCCGACCCTCTCCCCCGCGGGGGAGAGGGAGATAGGAGTGTCATTCGTTACTCGCGAACGCGACCGCTTGATTGCTGCTGCGCGGCATCGGGCGCGGAGATGGGAGCAATCGGCTCCAGACCCTTCCCGCCGATCAGCGCCTCCGCGTCCTTCACGCTCTGCTGCACTGCATCGACGCCGGTGAGCAGATCATCGAGCTGCTCGGTCAGCTGATCGGGGCTCGTCATGGTGAGCGCCTGGTCACGCAGCAAGCGCACCGAGTTCTCGATCAGGTTCATCTGCCCGCGCGCGCGCGCCAGGAAGGTCTCGATCTCCTTGATGGTGTCCAGCCGCTTCTGCAGCACCACCGCGTTCTTCCCCGC
>VFKJ01000192.1 GCA_009885595.1 Myxococcales bacterium
TCGGTGCGCTGCTGTTGCTCCGGCGGAGTCTGTCTCCCTCTCCCCCGCGGGGGAGAGGGTCGGGGAGAGGGCTTGCCGTCTCTTTCAGCTCAACGATGAAGCGGTGAGCGCGAGCACCAGCGCGTAGGTCGCGCCCACGATGCACCGCTTGCGGGTGCGGTGTCGTCGATCCGAGAGAAGAGGCACTTCAACTTGATGACTCTTGCGCGCCGGCGGTGACGCCCATCGATGCAAACGCGCGGGTTTGCTGATCTCGCTGCGTGGGCCCGCAACTTGCGAGGCGAGGGCTCCACCATGGACCGACCTGACGCTCGCCTCCTCGTCGTCGATGACAGTCCGTCGATGCGTGTGTGCCTCTGCTACCTGCTGCGCCAACTCGGCTTCGTGCAGATCGACGAGGCGGCCAATGGCGTCGAGGCACTCACCCTGTACGAGCGCACCGCCTACGACCTGGTGATCACCGATTGGTACATGCCTCACCTCAGCGGCCTCGAGCTGCTGCGCGCCATCCGCAATGGAGCCGAGCGGCAGCGCACCCCGGTGCTCGTGCTCACCGGCAGCGTGAGCCACGGCCACCTGCACGAGGCCGTGGAAGCGGGAGCGACCGGCTTCATACCCAAGCCCTTCTTCAACCCTGCCTTGACCGAGCAGGTGACGAACCTGGTCGCGCTGATGACGCGCGTGCCCAGCTACGAGGAAGAGTTCGAGGACTTCGAAGAAGTCGAGACTCAGCAAGCCCGCGCCTAGCCACCTGCGGAGTGCCTTGACCCCGCGGAGCTGGGTTGGTCAGGTCCTCTCCATGCGCTCGCTCCTGCTCGTCGTCGCCCTCGCCAGCTCGTCCGCGTTGGCCCAGATGCCGTACACGAACATCCTCAACGGCAATCAATACAGCTCGATGTCGGCCGCCTACGCGAACTTCGTCAGCACGCAGCTGGCCCGGCGCGACTCGATTCGGGCGTCGATGCGCTCGTCGCTGGCGAAGGCGCCGCCGTCCGCTCCTGCCGCGGCGCCGGCGTACAAGTTCGAGCTCGCCGCCACCGACTTCAAGCCCACCGGCGCCCGCACCGTGCCGGATCAGCTCTCGGCCGCGGGCAAGACGCCCGAGGAGCGCGCGCAGCTGCTCGAGATGCTCAGGGCGATCCTCCCGGCGATCGAGGCGCAGCCCGGCGTGCGGAAGAACAACCTGTCCACCGCCCTCACGCTGCTCTTCGCGATGGCGATTCAGACGCTCGCCGACCGTGAGCTGAGCGACCCCGAGGCCGAGGGCCTGCAGCGGTTGATGAACGAGGCGATCGCCGAGACGCCCGCGTTCAAGACCATGAGCGCGCAGAAGCGCACCGCCCTCTACGACGCGTGCATGATCACCGGCGGGTTGATGGCCGGCATCGCCTCGAACGCGAAGGAGTCTGGTGACGTCGCGCAGCTGCAGCTCGCCAAAGACATGGCGAAGCAGACGCTGGCGCTGTTCGACCTCAAGTGACGAGGGCGGCGCGCGGTAACGGCGGTGCCTCGACCCCCGACGTGCGATGGTGCAGGTGACATGGCGAGCGTACGGGTCGATGACTTCGAGCTGTTTTACGATGAGCGCGGCACCGGCACGCCGCTCGTCTTCCTGCATGGCCTGGGCAGCAGCAGCCGCGACTGGAAGTTCCAGTTCGAGCACTTCAGCAAGCACTACCGCTGCGTCGCCTTCGACCTGCCCGGGAGCGGCCAGTCGAAGGACCTGAAGCACCCGCAGGGTCCCTTCACCGTGGTGGGCTTCGCCAGGGCGATCTCCGGGGCGATGAAGCAGCTGGGCCTGGCGCCTGCGCACGTCGTGGGGCTCTCGATGGGCGGCATGACCTCGCTGCAGCTCGCGCTCGATGCGCCCGAGGTGGTGCGCAGCCTCACGGTGGTGAACGCCGGCGCCTCGGTGATCGCCCGCACCTTCAAGGAGCGGCTGCTGCTCGGCGTGCGCGCGGCGGTGACCAGGACGATGGGCCCGCGCGGGGTGGCCCGGCTGGTGGCGCCGCGGCTCTTCCCGGGCGCGGATCAGGCGGAGCTTCGGAACACCTTCATCCAGCAGATGGCGGACAACGAGCCGCGCGCCTACGTCGCCTCGAGCCGCGCGCTGATGGGCTGGTCGGTCGAGGAGCGGGTGAGCGAGCTGCGCCTGCCCGTGCTCTTCGTCGCCGCCGACCAGGACTACACGCCGGTCGAGATGAAGCAGACGCTCGCGCGCCGCATTGCCGGAGCGCAGGTGGTGATCATCCCGAACTCGCACCACGCGGTACCGGTCGAATGTCCCGAGGCGTTCAACGCCGTGCTGGAAGCCGCGCTCTCGAAGTTCGCGGTCGCCTGACTACGGGCCGACCGTCTCGCTGGGCCTGGTGTTCGCCACCAGGCGAATGAAGCCCCGAATCCACGCGAGGTTCAGGGCGTGGCAGCTCGCCAGCGGGTTGTGCGTGGTGGTCTCGAGCACCGCCACGTGGGGCACGCCGCGCCGGTGAAACCAGTCGCTGTTGCTGCCGTCGTGATGAACGATCAGCCCGCAGCGATCGGTGCGCAGCAGGTTGTGCACCGCCAGATGAATGGCCACCTTCGCGTGCGCCACGCACTCCTTCACCAGCGCGCGGTACGGCGCGGGATCGCCGAAGTGGTAGGCGTAGAAGCAGGCTGACTTCACCCAGGCGTCCTGGTGCAGGTCGAGCGCGCCCAGCGGGGGCGGGTGACGCTCCAGCTCGTGACGCAGCGCCAGCGTCTCCTTGGGCGTGCCCTCGGAGACGTTCCAGCCGAGGAACGCTTGACCCACGGCGACTTCGTCGGCGAACACGCCCGGCGACAGCTCGTAGCGAAGGAAGTCGTTGTTCGGCTGCTCGCCCGAGGCGTTGTAGCGATGGCCGCCCTCGAAGCCGCTGGGGTTGATGCAGGGGAAGACGCGCAGCGCGACGTCGTGCTCCTTCGCGTACTCGGCGATTTCCCCGAAGCGGCCCAGCAAGGTGAGCGGCCCCGCGGGCTCTTCACCGTGAAACCCCGCGGTGATCACCAGCTCGCGCGAGCCGCTCGTGGTGAGGCAGAGCAGCGGGTAGTCCTGCCCGCCCTCGCGCACGGAGCCGTACTGGCTGAAGGTCGCCACCGGTTCCCAGTGGCGCAACCGCTCGAGGTAGTCCCGGTAGTCCACTGACACTTTCTACCAGCAGCGTCGTGGGCTCCGGGCCCCTCGTTCAGGGAGCCACGCCGCGCAGACTCGCCCAGTGCGCGCTCGAGGGCTTCTTCACCGCGGGAGGCCTGCGGCGCCACCTGCGCGCGGCCGATTAATGCAGCGCGGTTGCTCAGCGGCTTTACAGGTGTCTTGAAATACGAGCGCCGCGCCCCGGGGACAATTCGGGTGGAGGTTGCACCCCATGGCCTATCAAATCCGGTCGGGCGACACGCTCTCGGGCATCGCGGCGCGGAACCACACGACCGTGGCGGCGCTGATGAGGGCCAACCCGCAGATCAAGAACCCCAACCTCATTCACGCGGGCGCGAGCCTCAACCTGCCGGGCTCCTCGGACAGCTTCCAGCCGGCCCCCAGCGCCAGCGGCGGCCGCTACACCGTGCGCCCCGGGGACACGCTCTCGAAGATCGGCGCGCGCTTCGGGGTGAGCTACCAGGCCATCGCCCGGGCCAACGGCATCGCCAACCCCAACCTCATCTTCGCCGGGCAGCAGCTCACCATTCCGGGCCGGGGCAGCACGCCGACGCCTGGCCCCGCTCCCACTCCCGCTCCTGCTCCCGGGCCGACCGGCGGCGTCTCCGGCGTCGAGAACCGGCCCGGCGTCCGTGGCAACGCGCAGCAAGCCATCAACTTCTTCATGTCCAAGGGGTTGAGCCGTGCCCAGGCCGCGGGCATCGCCGGCAACCTGCTGTACGAGTCGGGCTTCAACCCGAGCGCGGTGGGCGACGGCGGCACCTCCTTCGGGGTCGCGCAGTGGCACCTGGGCCGGGGCGCCGCGATGAAGCAGTGGACGCAGGCGAACGGCTACTCGAGCACCTCGTTCAAGGGGCAGCTGGAGTACCTGTGGCACGAGCTCAACCACGGCGAGAGCAACGCCCTGCGCCACCTGCGGGCGTCGGGCTCGGCCTACGACGCCGGGATGGCGTTCTGCCGCTACTTCGAGCGCCCGGCGGTGATCAACCCGGCGCGCGGCCAGGCGGCCGAACGCTTCTACCGCGAGAGCCTGAGCTGACGACGCGTTGACCACGAGGCGACTCTTCTCGACAACACCGCCGCGGATCCCCAGTGTGCGGCGTGGAAGCGAGGGCCGCAGCGATGCACTTCGTCGAGCTGATTCAAGAGGCCGGGCCGTTCGGTTACCTCGCGATCGCGCTGGGGGGACTGGGGGTCGCCCTGGGCTTCTTCGCCCTCGTCGCGCTGCTGGGGAAGAGCCCCTCGGCCTTCACCCTGGGGGTGGCGACGCTGCTGGTGGGCGCGGCAGGCGCGGGCGCCGGCCTCGCCGGCACTTTCTACGGCCGCTCGCAGGTCGAGCGCGCGGTGGCGTACGTCGAGTCGGGTCTCGATAAGGAACGCATCATGCGCCAGGGCTACAAGGAGGCGCAGTCGGCCTCGTGGCTCGGCCTGTTCGCCGCGCTCGTGCCGCTCGCGCTCGGCGGCGCGCGCCTCAAGCGCCCCACGAACCAGGTGCAGCGGCTGGTGGATCCGATGATGTCCACGGACGAGGGGGCGGGGCAGAGCA
>VFKJ01000035.1 GCA_009885595.1 Myxococcales bacterium
AGGTGCTCTTCGAGTTGGAGTTGGCGACCGGCACCACGAAGGTGCTGCTCACGCCCGAGGCGGTGTTGGCGGGCGCGAGCGAGCAGCTGACGGCGGCGGAGAAGGCGCGGCTCGAGCGGCAGCGGGTGTCCGCGCGCGGCTTCACCAGCTACCAGCTCTCGCAGGACGGAGCGCGGCTGCTGGTGGGGCTCTCCGGCAAGCTCTACGTGATCGATCGCGCGAGCGGGAAGGCGACGCAGCTGAAGACGGGCGAGGGCGCCTGCCTCGACCCGAAGTTCAGCCCCGACGGGAAGTCGGTCGCCTACGTGCGCGACTTCGACGTGCGGTTGATCGAGCTGGCGAAGAACGTGGAGCGAAGGCTCACGAAGGGAGGCACCGAGCAGAAGCCGCACGGCCTGGCCGAGTTCGTCGCCCAGGAAGAGATGGGCCGCTTCAGCGGGTTCTGGTTCAGCCCCGACAGCGCGTCGATCGCCTTCCAGGAGACCGACAACGCGGGCGTCGAGGTCTTCAGCGTGGCGGACCCCACCAAGCCAGAGCTCTCGCCCGAGCGCTTCTCGTATCCGCGCCCGGGGCGGAAGAACGCCTCGGTGCGGTTGGGCGTGGTGGCGGTGAGCGGAGGCGCCCCGAAGTGGCTGAGCTGGGATGCCGCGGCCTTCCCGTATCTGGCCTCGGTGGTGTGGAAGGACGGTCCGCTGACGATCGTGGTGCAGAACCGCGAGCAGACGAAGGAGCAGGTGCTCTCGTTCGAGCCGAAGTCGGGCAAGGCGAGCGTGCTGCTGACCGAGGAGGACCCGGCGTGGCTCAACCTGCACCAGGACTTCCCGCGCTGGTGGAGCGACGTCGGCTTCTTCTGGGAGACCGAGCGCAACGGCGGCACTGAGCTCGAGCTGCGCAAGCCCGATGGCGCGCTGCTGGCGAGCTGGGTGAAGCCGGAAGCGGGCTTCGACGCGCTGGTGGGGTTCGCGCCCGCGACGAAGACCCTGTTCTTCACCGGAGGCCCGAACCCGACGGCGAGCTCGCTCTTCAAGGTGGTCGACGGCGGGCCGGTGGAGCGGGTGACGACGCCGGGCGAGCCGCTCTCGGTGGTGATCGCGAAGCTCACCGGCGGCGACGGCTTCATCGCGCTGGCGCGCACCTCGACGAAGGCGATGCCGAAGCACGCGGTGCTGCGGGTCGACGGCAGCGGGGTGGTCGAGGTGCCCTCCGTCGCCCTCGAGCCGTCGATGAAGGTGAACATCGAGGTAGCGCAGCTGGAGAACGACGGTCCGTGGACCGCGGTGATCAAGCCGGCGAACTTCGTGAAGGGCCAGAAGTACCCGGTGGTGCTGGAGGTCTATGGCGGCCCGCATCACCTCTCCGTGCAGCAGACGATGCGCGAGAACCTGGTGCTCCAGTGGCTGGCCAACCAGGGCTTCATCGTGGTGAAGGCAGACGGCCGCGGCACTCCGCGTCGCACGCGCGCGTGGGAGCGGGCGATCAGCCATGACTTCGCCACGGTGACGGCGGCTGATCAGCTCACCGCCCTGCAGCAGCTGGGGAAGCGCGTGCCGGAGATGGATCTCACGCGCGTGGGCGCCGATGGCTGGAGCTTCGGTGGCTACATGGCGGCCCTGCTCGCGATGTCGAAGGGCGACGCCTTCAAGAGCGCCGTGGCGGGAGCCCCGGTGGTCGATTGGCGCGACTACGACACCCACTACACCGAGCGCTACCTGGGCCTGCCGGACGCGTCGCCGCAGGCGTACGAGGTCAGCTCGCTGCTCACCTACGTGAAGGACTCGAAGCGGCCCGTGCTGCTGATTCACGGCACCGCTGACGACAACGTGTACTTCCTGCACTCGCTCAAGCTGTCCGACGCGCTGTTCAAGGCGGGCAAGCCGCACAGCGTGCTGCCGCTGACGAACTTCACGCACATGGTGCCCGAGCCGTTGGTGACCGAGCGGCTGTATGAGCGCATCGCCACCTGGTTCAAGGAGACGCTGTAATGCCGCTCGATCCCGCCTTCGTCGATGACTGCCCGTACGAGCCCGAGGCGCTGCTCCTGGAAGAGGTGCTGGAGATCGACAAGGTGAAGGGCCGGGTGGTGGCGCGCATGCCGGTGCACGCGGAGCTGCCGATCACGAAACACCAGAAGGTGCACCCGGTGCGGCACCCGCGGCACATGAGCGGCGGCTTGATGGTGCACATGACGGGGATGATGGGCTTCGTGCACGCGTACTACGTGCTGGAGCTGCGCCATCACGACGGGTGGATCGGCTACGGCGCGAAGATTCACGAGGCGCGCTTCACCGCGCTGGCGACGCCGGGCACGCCGCTGACGCTCGAGGCCACCGCGGTGCGCTCACGGCGCATTCGCGACTCGATCATGGTCCGCTACAAGTTCGAGTTTCGGCAGGGCGAGACGGTCGTCTACGAAGGCGAGCAGACGGCGATGTGGCTGAAGATGGTCGAGGGCCAACCGTTGCCAACCATGCCGCTCACTTCGGGCGCTTGAAGCAGAGGAACGTCGCGCCGCCGCCGACCGAGTTGCCGTTCTGAACGACTGGCGGGCGGAAGGTGAGCGAGACGAGCTCCCAGCCTTCTTCGCCGGCCTGCATCAGGCGATCGTTGGTGGGCACGCCGTCGATGTCCTGGCACCAATGCTCCCAGCGCTGCACCGGGCGGCCGTCGGCGTTGGCGCGGGGAATCTGGAGAGCGGCGGTGGTGGCGCAGCCGGCGAGGAAGACGGCGAACAGAATCTGTCCCCCTCTCCCCCATGGGGGAGAGGGTCGGGGAGAGGGGCCGAGCATCATGGCGTCCTCCAACCCACCGACACGTAGCCACCGCCCTGCAGTGGCACCGCGCTCACCCTCGGCGCGTTCTCGGCCCCGCCCACCGCGAACATGATCACCGCCGCGCCGATGCCCGCGATGCCGACGCCCGTGAACACGTAGCCCAGCGTCGCCTCGGTCTTGCCGGAGTCGCGGTACGCCGCCGCCTGCTCCGGGGGCGCCGTCCCGTTCAGCAGCGCGTTGTACTTGCCGCTCGCGGAGATCAGCAGACCGGTGGCCACGCCCCCCGACGCCAGCCCGATCACTCCGGGGATCCACGAGAGCGATCGCGCCGAGGGACCGGCGGGCTTCGCCACCACCACCGCGGGCGGCGGCTGGTTCTTCGCCCGCTCTTCGGCCTCGAGGCGACGCTGTTCGGCGACGCGGGCTGCTTCTTCGTCGGCGCGTTTCTTCTCCTCCGCGAGCCGCTTCTCTTCTTCGGCCTTCGCGGCTTCGATCTGCGGCGCGAGCATCTTGCGCACGTTGGCGCGCGCCTTCTCGGCCACCGCGGACACCTTGGGCGAGACCTCGACCGGCAGCTTCGCCTCGAGGTCGACGGAGAACGCCTGCTTGAAGGCGGTGAGCGCCTTCTCTTCGCGGCCCATGTCGGCGAGCACCACGCCCTCGAGCAGCGAGATCTTCGCCTCGTCGTCGGGGCCTGCCGTCTTCGTCTTCGCGCTCTTGAGTTGCTTGAGCGCCTTCTCGTACTCGAGGTTCTCGTACAGGGTGATGGCGGTGTTCAGGTACTTCTTCACCTGGGCGCTCTGCGCCAGGGAAGGAGCGGCCAACAGCAACGTGAGCAAGCCGACGACGCGCATGGGCATCACTCCTTGAGGTTGTGCTTCACGAGGTTGTCGCCAGGCTTGATGGTGATGCTCAGCTCGACGTCTTTGGCGAAGGACGGATTGACCAGCCGCAGCTTGTGCTTGCCCACGGGCACGGTGATCACCGGCAGCGGGGTGTCACCCAGCTTGCGATCGTCGAGGTACACGGTGGCGTAAGGCCTGATGCGCAGCTCGAGCCGGCCGGTCTTCGCGGCGAGGGGCTTTCCAGGGTCGATCACGGTGGGCACCACCACGGGCCCGGCGTCGATCGCCTCGGCCAGGCCGGCGTCCACCTGCGTGCTCGCGTCCGGCAGGGTGGCGATCGCCACCGGTGCGCCCGCATCGACTACCGCCACGGAGGGAGGCGCCACCGGCCGCAGCGCGAACCACCCACCGACCGCCAGCGCGGCGCTCGTCACCAGCGCGATCACCACGAACATCGGCGCACGGCTGCGCTGCACGGCCGCCGCTTCCACCGAGCGCAGCGCGGTCTTCGAGGTGCCGCTGCCAGACTCGGTCGCGATGGGGTGCGGCGCAGAAGGAGGCGGGCGGGGAAGCTTCTCCCCGGACCCGGACCCGGACC
>VFKJ01000424.1 GCA_009885595.1 Myxococcales bacterium
GGAGTTCTCGAACTTGCCGCCGGCGTGCAGCTTGGTCATCACCACGTCCAGCGTGTCCATGCCGGGCACGGTGGGGTGCGGGCCGACGGGAATGCCGCGGCCGTCGTCCATCACGGTGATGGAGTTGTCGACGTGAATGAACACCTCGACCTTGGTGGCGAACCCCGCGAGCGCTTCGTCGACGGAGTTGTCGACGACTTCGTAGACGAGGTGGTGCAGACCCCGCACGAAGGTGTCGCCGATGTACATGCCGGGCCGCTTGCGGACGGCCTCGAGGCCTTCCAAGACGGTGATGCTGGCGGCGTTGTATTCGGCCGGCCCATCGACGGGGCTCAGGGCAGGCTTGTTGGCGTCGTTCTGCGGCGTCGAAGTGTCCATCTCGGGGTGGTTCCTCGCTTGAAACCGCGCTGCACAAGCGCGCGAAAACACGAGAAAGCCAATAGCATGTTTCACCCTGTTGAAGGGGCGATTCGGGCCCCCACAACACACTGAAAAAGCTGTGGATTTACCCCGCGCTGAGGCCGGGGAAAGGAGCGATCAAGGCCGCCCGTCGAGCAGCGCCCACGCCGCGACCGCCAGGTGGAGCTCCGTCGCCATCATCGCCGCCGTCACGGCGCGCCTCGGCGAGGCGATCACGGTGAGCGCGACCGGCCCCGCCGCCGCGAGGGCCCAGAGGCCGAGCAGGGCTTCGCCCGAGGGGTGGGCGAGCCACCAGACCCCGGCGGTCGCGCAGCCCGTCGCCAGCGCCAGCAGGCCCGTCGCCACCGCCTTCATCCGCTGCCGCGGCCAGCCGCGCGCTTCGGCGACCACGAAGGCGGTGCGCACGCCCGCCGCTGCGTCGGCGTCGATGTCTTTCCAGTCCTTGAAGACCAGCGCCGCCGGCGTGCCCACCGCCACCGCCAGCGCGACCCAGAGCTCGTGCGTCGCGGGCGCCAGGTCCGGCGCGGCCACCAGCCCGGCCGTGAAGGCGAGGCCGCCCAGCAGGCCTTCCGTCTTGTAGGACAGCGGGAAGACGCACTTCAGGCGCAGCGGGTCGGCGTGGTAGGCGTGCGACACCACCGCAAAGCCGACGAGGCACAGGCCGGCGTCGAGCCGCACGGCGACCAGGTGGAGCCCCACCGCGAGGGCCACCACCTGCACCCAGCGCGCGCCGTCTTCATCGAGGCCGGGGGCGCGACCCTGGGCGCCGTCTTCGCGTCGATCGTACCAGTCGTTGGCGAGCGTGAAGGCGAGGCCCGCGAAGGCGAACTGGACCGCCACCAGCACCACGGCTCCCGTGACGGGGCCGTGCACCGCGCCCCCCAGCACCACCAGCAGGGGCGGGAGCACCAGCTGCGGCAGGCGCGCGAGGGCCCGCCGACCGCTCCCAAGCGACCAGGTGAGGGAACAGAGGCCCGCGCTGGCCAGCGCGACGTTGCGCCACTCCGAGGGCGCCACGCCGGTCTCTCCAGAGGCCATCCTCGCCGCCATGGGGAGCAGCACCAGGAAGAGCACGACACACGCGTACGTCGCGAGCGCCGTGGCGACGGTGCGCCACGCAGAGCGCGTCTGGCGCAGCGTGGCGGTCGTCATCAGCGCCACGGTGGCCCACAACACCAGCGTCTCGCCCCACGGCAACACCCGGGGAGGCAGGTGCAGCGACCACGGCAGCCCGCCCAGCGAGGGGAAGTACTCGTAGCCGAACTGCCCGCGGCCGTAGATCGCCGCGTCGATGAGGGGCGGCAGGGTGCCCAGCACCAGCCCCATGCCCACCAACGCCGACGCCCGCTTCCAGTCGACCCGCGCCAGCGCGACCAGCACCGCTCCCAGCGTGAGGTGGAGCGCGAGGTAGAAGACCACGACGTGCGCGAACCAGGCGAAGGCGCCGCGGCCCTGACCTGCCTCGGACGCACCCAGCAGGCGCTCGAGCAGGCTGCGCACCAGCGCCACCCAGACCGGCGTCGCCAGCGCCAGCGCCGGGCTGAAGGCGCGGCGCTCCGCGGCACGAAAGAGGCGCTCGAGCACCGGCACTCGCAGGGCTGAGCCCTCTCCCCGACCCTCTCCCCCGCGGGGGAGAGGGAGTAAGTCGCGCCCTCCGCTCATCTCAGTCAGCGCACGCGCCGGTGCACGCCGCCTCGCAGGACGCGCAGGTCGCGCGTCGTGCCGTTGAACTCCTGGTACAGCACGTACACCGTTGGGTCGTAGATCGCGCTGTTGCTGGTGCCGGCCACCGTCACCGCCGCGATCTCGGAGTTGACGCTCACGTTGGTGTTCCAGACGCGCACCAGGCTCCTGGTCCAGCGCTCGGGCAGGTGGCAGTCGGCCACGCAGTACGCCAGCTTCAACTTCAGCTCCGTCCCCGCGGCGTCCTGTGCGCGGTACAGCAGGTAGAGGCCGTCGTCGTTGGCGTAGGCCGACATCGCGTTGGGGCTGATCTTCTCGCGATCGAGGAAGAACTTCGAGAAGTAGTCCTGGATGCCGGAGGTGTTGTTGTAGTCGGTGCCCGTCACGTTGAGGTACAGGTTGTCGGCCTTCGCCGGGAGCCCGAAGGCGCCGGGCCCAAACTCGGTCACGTGCGCCGACACGGAGTAGGCCGCGTTGCCCGCGCCGATCAGGTTCGTCGAGGGCCCGACGTGGTAGCTGCTGCCCGCGGTGCCGACGGTGCCCGTCTCCAACGCCACCGGCGCGGCCAACCACGTGGCCCCCCCGTCGAGAGACTCCGAGTAGCGAAGGGTGTGCGTGTCGGGGGAACCGGTGACGACCTCGCGCCACATCACCAGAAC
>VFKJ01000562.1 GCA_009885595.1 Myxococcales bacterium
CCGAGCCCGTGCCGGAGCCGGAGCAGCCGTCCGTGGAGGCCTGGGTGGCGCCTGCCCAAGCGCAGCCCCTCACTCAGCCCGCGAGCGCGGCGGTCGACTACTCGCAGGTGCAGGGCATTCTCCCCTCGCCTCCGGGGCTGGAGGCCTCGTCGGCCACGGAGTGGAGCCTCGCGCAGGCCCGGGCCGCGCTGCGCGAAGCCGTGAACGATCGCGAGCACCTGATGCAGGTGGTGCTCGAGTACGGGCGCCGCACCTTCGAGTACGTGGGCTCGTTCGCGGTGATGCGCGGCGCGGCGGTGGGCTGGGACGCGCGCGGTGACGGCGACGTCGAGGCGATCCGCCAGCTCGCGATTCCGCTCGACGCCGCCAGCGTGTTCCGCACCGTGGCGCTCACCCGCGGGAGCTACGTGGGGCCGCTCCCGCCCGACGCCCTCTCGCAGCACTACCTCTCGCTCCTGGGCCGCGTGCCGCGCACCGTCTTCGTGTGGCCGGTGGAGGTGCAGTCGCGGCTGGTGGCGATGATCTACGGGGACTGCGGCGGGCGGCCGATCTCGCAGCGGCGCCTCGCCGACTTCATCCTCTTCTGCCAGGACCTGCCCTCGGCGTTCCACGAGCTGATCGTCTTCCGCAAGCAGAACCCGCGGGTGCCGCAGCAGTTCGCCTCGGCCTCGGGGATCATTCCGGACCCCGGCTACGCGCAGGACGGGGCGGCCGTGCAGTCGCACGCCGACGCGGACTGGTTCCAGGGGCTGATCACCCTGCTCACCGGGCCCGATCCGTCAGAGCGCTCGATGGCGATGATGGAGCTGATGAAGGCGCCCGACGTCTCGGCCCAGGCGCTCGCCACCGCCTTCCCCGGCCCCACCGGCTGGTCGCGGCTGCCGGTGGTCGAGCTGCCTGAGCCCGACGAATTGGGCCCCATCCCCGGGGCGCTGGCGCGGCTGGGCCAGGCCGGCGCGCTCGCGGTGGCGCCGCTACTCGATCACCCCGACAGCGACACCCGCTACCTCGCGCTGCTGACCGCGGGCAGCCTGCGCTACCCCGACGTGGTCGACGGCGTGATGAGGGGGCTGTTCGACTACGAGCCCGACATCTCGTCGGCGGCGCGGGCGGCGGCGGCGGCGCTGCGGTTGCTCCCGCACTTCCAGTCGCGACTGCCCGCGCTGCGCCAGGAGCTGGCGTCGTCCGATGCGCTGCGCCGCAGCCTCGCCGCGCGCGCGCTGGGCGTGCTGCACGACCGCGTCTCGGTGGAGGGCCTGATCAACCTCACCGGCAGCGAGGACGATCTCTGCTCGCAGTCGGCGGCGGACGCGCTCAAGGAGATCACCCGGGCGGGCTTCGGCACGAACCCCTCGGCGTGGACCGCCTGGTGGGCGCGGGCGCGGGAGCTGCGCCGCATCGAGTGGCTGGTGGAAGCGCTCGACGCCGAGGACTTCGACCTGCGCCTCTGCGCGATCGAGGAGCTGTCCCGCACCTTCGGTGACAACTTCGGCTTCTTCGCCGACGGCCCGGAAGCTGAACGGGCGGGCGCGGTGGGCCGGTGGCAGGCCGTGGTCTCGTCGCGCGCCGATCTCGATCTCTGATCTGTGCTCCCTCTCCCCCGAGGGGGAGAGGGTCGGGGTGAGGAGTCGAACCTCACGCCTCCCAGGTGGCCATCACCCGCTGCATCGCAGCGACCCGCCCCTGCAGCTCCGCTCGCCTTGTGGTGATCGCCACCATCACCACCACCACGCTCAGCCCGAGCAGCGAGAGGAACACCGCGCCCAGGCGCGGCTCCGCCAGCCCGCTGCGCACCAGCGTCGCCAGCACCGTGGTGACCAGCGCGCCGCTGCCGAGCACCACGTAGCTGCGGATTCGCCAGAGCGCGCCCAGCGCCACCCCGCCCAGGCAGACCGCCACGCACAGCACCAGCGCCGGCACCGAGGTGACCGTGAGCGGTTTCCACGCCACCGCCACGTACAGCAGGCCCATGCCCCACGCGCGCAGCTTCACGCCCGCGCCCTGGCTGAGCTCGGCGTGGAACACGCGCGCCAGCACCAGCAGGGTGAGCCCGAGCGGAATGAGCAGCAGCTGGAGCTCGCCAAAGCCGCTGCCGAGCGCCGCCAGCAGCACCGCGCCGTTGAGCGCGAGGGCCGAGATCAACGCGCCGCTGCGCCGGCTGCCGGTCTGGGCGAGCCAGGCGGCGACCACCGAGAGTCCGAGCAACCACGCCGCGCCCACGCTCCACACCTGCCAGGGAACCAGCAGCGCGCCGACCATCGGCCAGAGCAGCGCGCCGGCCTTCAGCGCACCCGCAGAGGCCACCCTGCCCTCGCGCCGGAGAAACTGCGCCAGGCCCGCGAGCAGCGCGGAGACGCCCAGCAGCACCCACGCGTCCGTCAGGTCAGGCAGCGCGCCCAGGCCCAGCACCCGCGCCGCCAGGGCACCTGAGACCAGCGCGCCCTGCCCCAGCCACGCGCTCGCCCGCTCGTCCTGCGCCACCACCCGCCGGCTGGCGACGAAGAGGAGCACGCCCGCGACGAGCACCGAGAGCACCGCTTCCCGCGGGTGAGCCGACGCGAGCAGCCCGGTGCCGAGGAGCAGCTCGACCAGCCCGACGGTGCCGAAGGCCAGCACCGAGGCGCGGCCGCCGCGCAGGTGACGAAGGAGCGCCAGGCAGACGCTCGCCGCCGCCCACCAGGGGAAGATGAGCACCTTCGGCGCGCCGGCGGAGAGCACCACCCCCACGAAGGCCAGCACCACGTGCAGCGCCACGCCGGTGGCCGCCCAGGCCCAGCCCTGCGCGCCCTGCTTCTCGCGCAGCAAGAGCCAGGTCACCGCCGCGCCCGTGCTCCACGCGAGGGGAACGAGGGGCGAGGAGAGGTCGACCCCGGCCAGCCCCATTGCCCCCAGCGCGAGCAGCCACGACGCGTGCCGCCACACCATCGAGACGCGCAGGCTGGAGAACTGCGCGCCGGCCCAGGCGAAGCCCAGCGCGGCGGCGCAGGCGATCGGCACCGAGACCGTGGCGTCGAGGAGCGTCGCCACCGCGAGCGCAGCGAAGGCGAGCGCGGGCCCGGCCTCGCGGCGCTGGGGCGAGACGAGGAGCAGCGGCGTAAGCCACAGCGCGCGCACGTCACCGTGCACCAGCAGCAACGTGCCCAGGCCCAGCGCGCCCCAGAAGAGCGGAGCGGCCAGCGAGCCTTCGGGTTCGCGGCCCAGCCAACGCCACGCCGCCTCCGCGGGCTCAGCGAGGCGCCGCCACCGCAACGCCACCGCCCCCACCGCGGCGGCGAGCGCGACCAGCAGCAGGTGCGGCGCGAGCACGGGAGCGACCTGCGCGAGGGTGGCAGGCAGGTTCAGCCCCGCCCCGACGATGGCCACCGGGAGCAACGCCGGCAGGCCCAGCAGCACGGCGCCCGCGGCGACCGTCACCGGCATCATCCACGAGGGCGCGAGCAGGCAGACGGTGGCGCCCAGCGCGACACAGCCAAGCCCCACCAGCGCGCGGCGGGTGCGACCTTCCGTCAGCCGCACCGCGGCGACCGAGCCGAAGGTGGTGAGCGCCAGGGCCACCACCCCGAGGCTGCCCTCGCCAGGCGAGAGGAAGGCGAGCGCGCCGGCGAAGGTCATCGCCAGCAGCAGCGCGACGCGCTCGACGTACCGCACTGAGCGGCCACCGAGCAGGCGCTTGAGGGGCGCGGGGAGGTGATGGGCCGCGGCCCCCAGCGCGACCAGCGTGCCCACCACGGCGGCGCGCATCGGCGCGAAGGGGATGGCGAGAGACACCGCGACCACCACGCGCAGCGCGAGGAACGGGCCGCCCATCAGGAGCAGCGCGGCGAACCAGGGCACGGCATGCGAGGCCTCCCCCATCACCGACGAGGCGCCCACCAGCGCCGCCACCCCGAAGAGCACCAGGCCTTCGGTCGCGCGGCGCTGCTCCAGGACGGCGGGCGCGGGCGTGCCGAGCCCCAGCGCGCGGCGCACCGCAGCCAGTTGCAGGAGGCGGCCCGCGGCGATCGCCAGCAGCGGAGCGCACCACCAGGGGCCAGCGAGCGCTGCGAGGGCGATGCCGGCGGCGAGCCACTCCCCGCGCCGGGTGGCGCGCGCCCACACCAGCGGCAACGACACTGCAGGAATGATCATCGGCAGCGAGTCCTGCGCCAGCAGCATCGCCACCAGCAGCGCCAGCGCCGAGGTGAGGGTGGCCGCCCAGGTGAGCGAGGTGCGGTTGAGCACGGTGCGCCACGCGAGCTCGTTCTCCTCGAGCAAGGCGAGCAGCGCGGTGACGACCGAGATCGCGAGCAGCGCCGCCGGGTGACTGAAGAAGGCCACGCACAGGAGCAGCGCCGCGAGCGGAACGGTGATCGACGCCAGCAGCGCCGGGGTCGCCAGCAACACGACCGCCGCCATCGGCACCGCCAGGTCCCTGCCTGCCTCGAGCCCGAGCAGCGCCGAGAACACGCACAGCGTCGCGAGCATGACGCCCTGCCAGCTGCGGCCGTGACGCACGGCGTGGACCGACGCGGCCAGGGCGAGCGAGCCCGCGCACAGCAACGGGAGGCCGGTCCAGCCCGACCACAGCCCGAAGTGCGGCGAGAACGAGACGACCAACGTGAGCATCGCGGGCGCCTCGAGCCAGCCGCGGTGCGCGCGCGGCACGCTGCGGGAGAGCAGCCCCAGGGCCACCGCCGACGCGAGCCAGGGGACACCCGCAGAGAGCTCCACCGTCAGGGTGGGCAGCAGCACCGCGAGCAGCGCGCCGCCCGCCAGCGAAGCCGCCCACCACCAGCGACGCCGGGGCAGCGCGGCGAAGAGCCCGGCCGCGGCCAGCGCCAGCACCCCGTGGAGGGGGAACGAGGGGTTGGGGTCGGTCAGCGTGGCGAGGCTCCACACCGGAGCGATCAACGCGCTGGCGGCGAGCGCCGGCACCACGGCGCGCCAGCGGCGAGCGCGGACGAACAGCAGGCCAGCACCGATCGCCGCGGCCACGCCGAAGAGCAGCGGCGACTGGGCGTGCGCCAGGGGAATGAGCGCGGTGAAGCTGGCCAGCAGCAGCACCTGGCGATGGAGCGCGCGGGCCGCGAGCAAACACGCCGCCACGCCCAGCACCAGGGTCGCCAGCGCGAGCGGGCCAGGCGTTCCGGCGGCGAGCAGGAAGGCCACGGCCCCGCCCGCGAGCGCTGAGCCGGCGAGCCAGCGGCGCAGCACGCGCGTCTCCCGCAGCACGGGCAGCGCGTGCGCGGCGAGCGCCAGCACCAGCGCCACCACCGCGGCCGGCCAGCCCGGCGCCACGGTGAGGCCGAGCGCGACGGCGAAGAAGACCGCGAGCACGCTGCCGGCGGCGAGCGCATCGACCCGGCGACGGAGCACGCCCACGCCCAGCAGCGGCAACGCCAGCAGCGGGAGCGCCACCACCGCGGGGCGCGCGTCGAAGTTGACGCTCACCATCGCCAGCGCGCCGGCCGCCACTGCGCCGATCGCCGAGCACCGCAGCCAGATGTGCGCCGCCTTCGAAGCGGTCCGCAGCCGCCAGCCAGCCAGCACCGTGCCCACCGCGAGGAAGACGGCCTGGTAGACCGAGCCGTAGGACGCCGGCATGGGCGCCGCCGCGTAGCCGAGCATCACCTTGAGCGCGTCCCACCACGTCCACACGATGGCGGGGACGAGCTGATCGACGCGCTGCCAGGTGAGGTACGCGAACACGAAGGTGCCCGCGAGCCACCAGGCGCGGCGATCGGTCGGCGAGCTCGCTTCCCGCGAGAGCCGCCAGGTGGTCCAGGCACCGAGCACGGCGATGAGCACGCACGCCGGCGCGATGGAGACGAACGAGGCCAGGAAGGCCACCAGGAAGCCCGACATCGCCAGCACCGTGAGCGCGCCGTTCTTCTTCAGGCCTGGGTCGCGCAGCCACAGCGCACCCGACGCGAGCGCCGCGCACGCCACCCAGGTGGCGGCCAGCGCGCTGTCGAGGTGAACGGGCGAGATCACCAGCCGGGCGATCAACGCCGCGACCGGCAGCACGAACGAGAGCACCGCCGCCCAGGTGCGCGAGGGCGTCGCGCGTGGACCGCTGCGGAAGGCGAGCACGGCCAGGGCGGTGGGCGCGAGCACCAACCACCCAGCCGCGGCGGGCAGCACCGGGACCAGCCCGAGGCCGAGCGTCGCGAGCGAAATGGAGGCCGTGAGCAGGCGCGCGTCCGGCTCGTCGAGATCGCGGGCGGCGCGCAGGCCCAAGAAACCCGCCACCGCGGTCCCGCCGAGCAGCGCCACCCAGCTGAAGACCGAGGCGAGCGCGGGCCCCAGCGCGAGCACCGCCAGCGGCGCGACCAGGGCGGCGATGCGGCGCAGGCCCACCGCGGCGGCCTGGGTGGTGTCCTTGCGGGAGAGCGCGGCGGCCCAGGCGGCGAAGCCCACCGCCCAGGCCTCCACCAGGCCGAACACGGTGAGCGCGCGCCAGGTC
>VFKJ01000274.1 GCA_009885595.1 Myxococcales bacterium
CCCTCCCCGGTAACTTCGCCGCGCTGCCCACCAGCAAAGACGTTCCGCGCAACGCCACGCCGGCGCCCCGCGCGCAAAAGCCCTCCGCGCGGCTCGAGCTCAAGGACGTCGAGGAGCTCGTTCAGCCGCTGCGCCCGAGCACCGGCAGCATCGGCCGGGTGAAGTCGAGCCCCAACGTCGCCAAGTCGATGCGCCAGGAGACCGAAGACATCCTCGCGGACATCTTCCTGCGCGTGGTCGACCTCAGCTCCAAGAAGGACATCGAAGAGGCGATGGAGTTCATCCTCGACCTGGTGATGGAGAAGGTGCCCTGCGAGGCGGGCTCAGTGCTGCGCGCCGACGGCGCCACGGGCGATCTCACCTTCGTGGCTGCGCGGGGGCCCAAGGCGAAGCAGGTCCTCAGGGCCAACATCGTGGTCCCCGCCGGCAGCGGCATCGCCGGCTTCTGCGCGGCGGAAGGGGTGTCGGTGGCCGTGTCCGACGTGGAGAAGGATCCCCGCTTCTACGCCGAGGTGGGAGCGCGCGTGGGCTACGCCACCCGCTCGATGCTGTGCGCGCCGATGATGACGCACGGCCGCTCGTTCGGCTGCGTGCAGGTGATCAACCGCAAGGGCGGCCCGCAGTTCCTCGAGCACGAGGTGGGGGTGATGGCCTACCTGGCGCACCAGGCCGCGCTGTTCATGAACCAGAAGCTCCTGGAATAGCGGCTGGCCTCGGGGAACGTGCTGGGGGCCGGATCTTCTCCAGGCTTCACCACGAGCAGGCCCCTCACCTCGGGCGAGGTCGCTCACTTCGCGAAGTCGGGATCGACGACTGACCCAAACCGGAACCGGCTCCGGTTTCGAGCCGATGGGGCCCATTTCACGAAGCCTCGTCACCTCGTGACGGGAGTCCGTGGCTGAGGGGCCTGCCCGCGAAGAGCACGGCCGCGGACCCACGCACGACCGCTTCCCTGAAGGCGCGGTTAGCCATCCTTGAGTAATTCGCGCAAGAGAACCGTCGCGTAGCTTCCCGCCGGCAACGAGAACTTGAGCCTCAACGAGTCGTCCTCCGCCTCGGCGCCGTCCATCGTCACCTGAATGCGCAGCAGCCGCCGCGCGCCCATCGTCTCGTTTCCGCCCGCCACGAACAGCTCGCGGGTGACGCCTTCCTCGGTGAGCACGGCTTCCTCGAGCGCGTCCACCACGCCCTCGGGCCGGCGCATCTCCGGGCCAAAGAGCGGTCCCGTCGGGCTCACCTCGAAGGCGTCGACCCGCGGCTGATCGAGCGGGGGATCAGCGCAGAGGAACTCGCCACCGGTGAGGTTCTTCTTGAGCACGTCGCCCGTGAGCGCGGTGGCGAAGGTGCCCGCCGAGAGCCGCCTCGCGAGCACGCGGTTGAACAGATCGCTCTGGTACGCGGACAGGAACAGCTTGCGCTCGAACCTGTCGCGGTGCCGCCCGCCCGCCAGGAGGATGCGCTTGCCCTTCTCGGCGTTGTCTCCACCCACGCCGAAGCGCTGCTCACCGAAGTAGTTGGGAATGCCCAGGTGCACCAGGCGCTCGAGCACTTCCTTCGCCACGGGCTGATCCTTCACGCCCCGCACCACCAGCTCGAAGCGATTGCCCCGCAGGTGGCCGCCCTTGAGCTTGTTGCGGTGGCGCGCGGTCTTCAGCACCGTCACGCCCTCGAGGGCGAAGGTGGAGAGCTTGGGTTCGACGTAGCGGGCGGGCGCGCAGAGGTACTGCCTGGTCACGGCTTGGCGATCCTTGAGGCCCGCCCAGCTCACGTCCTTCTCCTGCAGCCCGCAGTGCCGCGCCAACGCCCTGGCCACGTCCTGGGTCGAGCGGCCTCGCTTCTCGATCCACAGAAAGAGGTGCTCGCAGTCGGGCTCGCCCGAGGGCTCGTACGCGGGGATCTCCTCCACCACGAAGTCTTCGGGGCTCGCCTTGAAGGTGCCCCCGCAGCCGGGCAGCTCAGCGGTCAGCGTCGGCAATTCCACGGTCACTTCGGTTCGAGCGTCGCCAGGTGCTCTTTGACCCGGCGGGCCAGCTCTTCGTCGGCAGCCGATTCCAGCAGCTCGCCGGCCTGGAAGAGGAGGAAGAACATCACGTCGGACAGGGCCTGCTTGAGCGAGGCGATGGGCTCCGCACCCAGGTTCCCCTCGAGGGTCAGCTGCTCGTAGCGCGCGATCAGCTGCGGGGCGTCGAGCATGCCGTCGTCGCCGAACATCAACCCGTTGAGCACCGGCGAGGTCGACACCCCGTTGCCCTTGAGCGACGCGTTGGCGGAGATGAGGAAGGGCTCGAGCGTCCCCCGGGCGGCGACCTCGTTTCGCACCTCGTGGAAGATGGTGTTGAAGACCTGCACCACCATGTCCACCGAGAGCGCGACCGGCTTGGGCGGCGCGGCCACCGCGGGCTTGGGCGGCGGGGCGGGCACGGGCTCGATCACCG
>VFKJ01001140.1 GCA_009885595.1 Myxococcales bacterium
CCATCACCAGGAACTCGCCGGCGATGTCGAGGTTGATCACCCGCATCGCGTCCAGGTGCGCGAGGTACTTCTCGGTGATCAACGCCATCGGGATGTCGAGGATGTCGAGCTTGTGCTCGCGGATCAGGTGCAGCAGCAGATCGAGCGGGCCCTCGAAGTTGGGCAGCGCAATGCGGAAAGCGTCGCGGGGAGCGATCACTTCCGTCAGTGCGTCATCAGGTGCAGGACTCACGTCCTTCACGTCGGCCACGGGTCGCTCAACCCCTCGCAAAGGCCGAGAAATCGGCCTCGGCTCGTGTACCACGGTTGCGTCCGAATGGTGCGTTTCTGTCCGGCCAGAAGTTGAGTCAGAGGCCGACGGCGGAGCGGACCCGGGCGATCACGGGGGCTGCGTAACCCCGGGCCTTCTGGGCGCCCTGCTCGAGCAGCCGTTCCAGCTCAGCCCGATCGTTCATCAGCTCGGCGTAGCGCTTTCGGGGCCCGGCGAAGGTCGCGAAGTACCCATCGATCAGCGCCTGCTTGAAGGCGCCGTACCCGTGGGTCTTCGGGTCTCCACCTGACTTCCACTTCGCGTCGAGGGCGGCGAACTCTTCCGGCGAGAAGACGACCTTGAGCAGCTCGTACAGCGGCTGGTGCTCGGTCGGCTTGGGCGCGTCCGGCGTGGTCGAGTCGGTCTTCACCGACTTGATCTGCTTCTCGATCTCCTTGTCGGTGCCGAACAGATCGATCGTGTTCGCGTAGGTCTTCGACATCTTCTGACCGTCGCGCCCGGGCACCACCGCCGTCTCGTCCCGGGTGCGCGCCGCGGGGAGCTTGAGCAGCCCCCCGGTGCCCTTCTGCGAGTCGTACGTGGGCGCGTACTGGCGGTTGAACTTGCCTGCCCAGTCGCGGGCCAGCTCGAGGTGTTGCCGCTGATCGCGCCCCACCGGCACCACGTCGGAGTCGTACAGCAGGATGTCGGCAGCCATCAGCACCGGGTAACCGAAGAGCCCGAAGTCGGCCTCCGCGCCGCGCGCGAGCTTGTCCTTGTAGCTGTGCGCGTTCTCGAGGTCCGCCATCGGCACGAGGGTGCCGAGGATCCAGTACAGCTCGGGGATCTCCGGAATGTCGCTCTGGCGGAACAGGGTGGCCTTCGCGGGATCGACGCCCAGTGCGAGGAACGCCGCCGCGGTCTCCAGGGTGAGCTCGCGGGCCTTCGCGGCGTCGCGCACCGAGTTGAGCGCGTGCAGGTTGGCGATGAAATAGAGCGCCTCGCCCTCGTCCTGCAGCCGCACGAACTCGCGAATCGCTCCGTAGTAGTTCCCGATGTGAAGCCGGCCCGACGACTGGACGCCCGAGAGGATGCGCATGATGCGCGCTTCTCTACTTCAACTTGTTCTTCTTCGGAGCCTTCGAACGCGGGTGCTTGTCGTCGTACATCGCGCGCAGCCGGCGCGAGTCGACGTGCGTGTAGATCTGCGTGGTGCCCAGGTCCGCGTGGCCGAGCATCGCCTGCACCGCGCGCAGGTCGGCCCCCCGCTCGACCAGGTGGGTGGCGAACGAGTGGCGCAGCTTGTGAGGGGAGATCGCCTTCTTGATGCCCGCCCCCCGCGCGTGGCGGCGCAGCAGCTTCCAGAAGCCCATGCGCGTGAGGGCCTTCCCGCGGGGAGAGACGAAGAGCGCCTTCGACTCCCGGCCCTTGAGCACCGAGAGGCGCGGGCCTTCGAGCCAGGTCTTGATGGCCTCGATCGCCTTCTTCCCGAGGGGAATCACCCGCTCCTTGTTCCCCTTGCCGAACGCCAGGATGTAGCCATCGACCAGGTTGACGTCGTTGAGGCCCAGGGAGACCAGCTCGCTCACGCGCAGGCCGGTGGCGTAGAGCACCTCGATCATCGCGCGATCACGAATGCCTGCGAGCGTCTTGGGGTCAGGCGCGTCGAGCAGCGCGACCACTTCCTCCACCGTGAGGAAGACGGGGAGCTTCCGCGCGTGCCTGGGGGTGTCGAGATCTCCGGTGGGATCGGCCGGGCTCAACTTCTCGTCCTCGAGGAACCGGTGAAAGCCGCGCAGCGCCGCCAGGTGACGCGCCCGGCTGCGGGGCGAGAGGCCCTTCTTTCCGAGGAAGGCCAGGTGCTCGAGCACGTGTTCGCGCGTGGCGGACTCGACCTTCACGCCGCCTTTGTGGAGCTCCGCCAGGTAGTCGCGCACGTCGGCGGCGTAGGCGTCGACGGTCTTCGCGGCGAGGTTCCGCTCGGCCCGCAGGAAGCTGACGTAGAAGTCGAGGAGCTCCGACTGCATCGCTGGGGAGTCTCGCGGAGACCGTCAGGATGCGCCATGCGCTTCGCGCTGCTGCTCGCTCTCTGCGCCCGAACGACGCCCGGAAGACGCCCCCCGGTCCCCTCGTGCGGCCCATCGTCCTACCAGACGATGCGCTCGGTGCTCGACGTCGCCGGCTGGGCGTCCGTCTGCCCGCCGACGATGAAGAAGAACGCTCCCTGCATGGTGCTCCCGGCCAGGAAGCGGCGCGCCGTC
>VFKJ01000391.1 GCA_009885595.1 Myxococcales bacterium
GGGCGCGATGGTGAGGGTGGCGGTGGCGCCCAATGATCGCGAGGTGCGGCTGGGGCCGCCTGCTCCCGCGCCCGCTGTGCCGCCGAGCCCTCCACGGAAGCCGCTCACGGCCAACTAGCCCTCTCCCCCGCAGTTGGCTTCGTCAGTTCAACGGTTGATGACGAACGCGCAGGCCGAGTCGAGCTGCACGGTGGCGCCGTCGAGCGCGTCGAGCAGCGCGTCGGAGAACGAGAGTTCCTCGCGCAGCACCTGATCGATCATCTTCCCGGGCACGCCCTGGTGCGTCAGCGACAGCTTGATGCGCAGCATCGACAGATCGCGCTCGTCTTCGATCGCCTCGCGCGCGGTGTCCTTGAGCGCCTCCAGCTGCTTCTTCGCCTGCTCCATCGCCACCTTCGCCGCCTCGTCGACGAACGTCTGGAGCTCCGGGAACGCGGCGGCCACCTCGTTGCCCTTGAGTGAGCGGCCATCGACCTCGCGCAGGGTCGGGAGCAGCGCGGCCTCCACCTTCGCCTTGCCGTACGGCTGCAGCGTCACCGCCACCTGGATGAGCGTGCTGGTGAGGAAGCGCGAGAGCTGGCGCGAAGGCACGCGCGCACCGGGCGCGGTGTCGCTGGGCTCGGTCGGCGTCACGTGGAAGAGGAACTCGAGGCCCTTGCCCTTGATGGGCTTCTTCACCTCGAGGAACCGGGCGCCGTTGCGGCCGTACGGGCCATCGCGCAGGAAGCCGAAGAGTGACTCGACCAGCGGGTGCCCGGTGGCGAAGTACTCGATCTCTTCCTGCTCCACCGCGGTGTCGCGCCAGAAGGTGCCGAGCACCGTGCGCTCTTCGGTGATGTCGTAGCCCGGCAGCGCCTCCACGTTGAGCGCGTGGCCGAAGTGGAAGGCGCACTGGAAGGCGTCGACCTCCTGGTCCTGGTCGACCTTGATGCCGATGCGATCGGCCAGCTCGGTGATGGTCTCCTCGAGCCGCTCGTCGAGATCGCGCGCGATGGACCAGAGGCCGTCTTCCAGCGGCTCGTCCTCGTCCGCGTCCATGCCGGTGCGATCGTGCGAGCGCTGCACCAGGTCCTTCACCTCGGCCTTGTCGAAGCTGCGCAGGTCGAGCAGCGGGTCGTACGCGCGCTTGACCTGCTCCCGGGCGAGCCTCACCTTGGCGGTCAGATCCGCCACGTAGGCCGCGCGATCCTTCGTCTCCGCCAACGCGAGCTCGGTGAGGCGCGGCTCCACCTCTTCCAGCACGGCGTCGAGGCCGCCCACCGTCTCGCCGAACACGCCCACCGCGTCGCGCAGCACCGCGAGCACGTCGGCGCTGAAGGTGCCCGGCGCCTCGAACACGTGAACGTCGACGGACTGCGTCTGCCCGATGCGATCGAGCCGGCCGATGCGCTGCTCCATCGTCGCCGGGGACCAGGGGAGATCGTAGTTCACCAGGTGGTGCGCGAACTGGAAGTTGCGGCCTTCGCCGCCGACCTCGGTCGAGAGCAGCACCCTGGGCCCGTCGGGATCGCGGAAGCGGGCCACCTGCCGGTCACGCTCGGCCAGCGCGAGCTCACCGTGGTACGCCAGCGCCTCCACCTGGTCGTGGCGCAGCTTGCTCTGCAGGCTCTCGAGGGTGTCGCGGGCCTCGGTGAACACCAGCACCTTGGCGCGCGGTTCCTTCGACCAGATCCACCGCAGCACCTTCACGAAGGCGGCGAACTTGGCGTCCTTGTCCGGCAGGGTGAGCTTGATGCCCGCCAGCGCCCGGTTCTCGCGCAGCGCCGTGAGGAAGGCGGCGGGTGACGACTCCAGCCGGCGCACCAGGCCCGCCAGCGCGGCGCCGCGCACGGTGCCGTCCTTCGCCAGCTGGGTGAGCGCCGCGTTTCGGGACTCGAGCTCTTCCCTGGTGAGCAGCACCTCGTGCACGTGCAGCTTGCGCTCGGAGAACCCGCCCACCACCGCGCGCCGGTTGCGAATGAGCCGGTCCGAGAGCGAGTACGTCTCGGCGAGGTGCAGCAGCATCTCGTCGGCGTCTTCGATCTCCTGCAGCGCCTCGTCGTTGGGGAACTTCTTCGCGAGCTCTTTGACCGAGCTCTTCGTCGACTTGCCCGACATCAGCGCGCGCAGGGCTTGGCTGAGCTCTTCCTGCCGCGCGAGGCGCTCCTCGAACTCCTTGGCGGAGGGCGCGGTGAGCGGATCGATGAGCGAGAGCAGCGCCTGGTACTCGCCGGGATCGAGCTGCATGGGCGTGGCGGTGAGCAGCAAGAGCCCCCACGAGTTCTTCGCGAGCGCCTGCGCGGCCTCGTAGGCCTTCTCGCCCTTGAGGTGATGGGCCTCGTCGATGATCACCAGATCCCAGTGCGCCGACGGATCGCCCGCCTCTTTCCGGTACTGCTCGGTGCGCTGCAGCAACTCGAGGCTCGTCACCACGAAGTTGAAGCGCGCCCACGGGGACACGGTGGGCTGCTCGAGGAGCGACTGCTCGTAGCGGTCCGTGTCCATCAGGGTGAAGAGGTGGTTGAACTTGTGGAAGAGCTCCACCAGCCACTGCACGGTCAAGTGGCTGGGCGCGACCACCAGCACGCGGCGCGCGAGGCCAGAGAGGCGCAGCGCGGAGAAGATCATGCCCGCTTCGATGGTCTTGCCCAGGCCGACCTCGTCAGCGAGCACGAAGCGGGGGCGGTGGCCGGAGAGCACCCGCTGCACCACGCCCACCTGGTGCGGCTTCACCATCACGCGCGAGGCGAGCAGCGCGCCCAGGGCGTCGTTGCGGCGCTCGTCGTCGAGCTGCAGCGCCGAGCGTCGCAAGAGGAAGTTCTTGGCGTCGGCCGCGCGGCCTTCCTTGAGCATGGTGAGGAGATCGGGCTTGGGCGGCAGCGCCTTGAACTCGGTCTCCGGGCACTCCTCTTCCTTGCCGTCTTCGAACTTGATCGCGTAGCGGCGCAGCCCGCGGCCGCCCTCTTCTTCACGCAGGATGACGCCGGTGCGTCCCTTGAAGGTCTTGATGGTGGTGCCCGGGTCGAGCACCGAGGGCTGCAGCACCCCGCCGCGCGTGGACACCATCAGCGGTTCGCCGTTCTCGCGCCCCGGGAACATCACCACCGCGCGCGCGCCACCCTCTTCGATGGACACGAGGTGGCCGACGCCCCACTCCGGCTGGGGCAGGTACTTCACCTTCATTCCGAGGATGAACGAACTCATGAACGTCGGCGGCGTATAGCGGGCGAGCGGGAAAGGCGCACCGAATCGTTACAGCCCGGCGTCGCTTTAACCTCATGAGAACGTTCAACTTTCAGCCCTCCGTTTTGGGGAGGTCACATGTCGAAGCCCAGCCCCACCTTCACCCAGGGGTAGCCCGCCT
Source organism: Myxococcales bacterium (assembly GCA_009885595.1). Lineage (GTDB taxonomy): Bacteria > Myxococcota > Myxococcia > Myxococcales > Myxococcaceae > Archangium_A. The sequence goes on from VFKJ01000391.1 coordinate 3,344, forward strand.
CGGCGCGGAAGGAGATCTTGTCACTGAACTTGTACATGAGGCCGATGTTGCCGATCGGGCTCGCGCTGACGGGGCTGTAGATGCGACCGCAGGCGACGGTCGTGCAGACGTAGGGCACGAAGTTGATCTCGAGCACCGCGCCCGCCTTCACGTACGCGGCGAACTTTGGGGAAAAATGGAACGCCCACATCACCTCGACCGGAATTCCGAGCGTCGGGTAAAATTGAGTGCCGAGCGCGCCGCTCAGGTCGAGCCCGAACTCAATGCTGAAGGAGTCATTCACCGAGGGGATGAAGCCGTCGTGGACGAGGGGGATGAGGTAGCGGCCGCCGATGCCGAACGGGAAGCCCCAGTAATAGCGGTGGTACGGCAGCCCCAGGAAGATCGAGAGCATCTGGGAGCGGTGCTGCGGCGAACGATCGAGCAGCGCGCCGGACCTTCGAAACGTACTCTCGGACGGAGTGTCGCTCCCCTTCGAGGGCTCGTCCTCGGCCATCA
>VFKJ01000532.1 GCA_009885595.1 Myxococcales bacterium
CGCGCCGAAGCCCGTCGATCAGCAGTCACTGCTCCAGCGCATGAACGCGGCCCTGCGCCAGGCCAGCTACACCGGGCCCGCCCCCCAGGCCCCCGCGCCGCCCCCCAGGCCGCGCGAGGAAAAGACCGATCCTCACTTCGTTGCCCCCGTTCAACTCCGCGAGCCCGCGCCTTCCCCTCCGGTCGCGCCCGCGCGCAAGCCGCTCATGCTCGGTGGCCAGGGCCAGGACGAAGCCGATCTCTGGAGCCTGGTGCAGCCGGCCAGCCCCCAGGCGCCCGCTCCCGGCGTCCAGAGCTTCGAAGAGGCGCTGCGCCGCGTCGACTCCAGCCTCGAGGCGCTGGTGGGCCCCTCCAGCGCGCCCTCCGAACAGCTCGTCGAGCCCATCCTCGAGGCCGAGGTGGTCTCGACTTCGCCCGAGGCTTCCTCGCTCAATGCCCTCGAAGGCCACGCCCAGCCCGACTCCGCCGAGGCGGGGCGGCTGCGGCGGCAGCGGCTCCTCAAGCGCGCCATGGAGAACCTGGGCTCGATGCCCGGCCGCACCGACCCCTCGTCCGCCGGCCTCAGCCAGAACTCCGGCGTCTTCAACGTCGTCCAGTCATCTCCCACGCCCGCGCCGGTCCCCGCTCCTTCGGTGGCCGAACAGCAGCTGGCCGCCCAGATCGAAGCCCGTCACGCCCAGCTCAGCCGCAAGGATCTCTTCCTCACCCTGGGCATCGCCCCCAGCGCCACCCGCGACCAGGTGAAGAGCGCGTTCCTCAACCTGGCGAAGATCTTCCATCCCGATCGGCTGCCGCCCTCGCTCCCGCACCTCGCCCAGAAGATGAGCGCGGTGTTCGAGGGCATTCGCGAGGCCTATGAGACCCTCTACGACGACGCCAGACGCGCCGCCTGGGTCGCTTCCCAGCAGGGCCCGCAGCGCCCCGTGCCCTCGCAGCAGCAGGCCGTCGACCTCTTCAAGATGGGCGAGGGCTTCTTCAAGAAGCGCGACTACAAGCAGGCCGAGCAGCACTTCGGCAAGAGCCACGCTCTCGACAAGAGCGCCAACAGCCTCGCCGCCCAGGCCTGGGCCCTCTACATGGACCCCACGCGCAAGGCCGAGTCTGCCGCCGCGCGCCAGATGATGCAGAAGGCCCTCTCCATCGACCCCAACTGCGATCGCGCCCACTACCAGCTGGGCGTCATCGGCCGCGTCGAGGGCGACATGGACCGCGCCGAGAAACACTTCCGCGAGGCGGTGCGCGCCAACCCCAAGCACCTCGAGGCCAACCAGGAGCTCCGCCTCATCGAGATGCGCAAGAAGAAGGCGGCCGCCGAGCCCAAGAAGGGCGGCGGGGGCGGCTTCTTCGGGTGATGAGAATCAGTTGGCGCGAATCAACGGGCCAGCCAGCGCACGATCGCCGCCCGCTCGGTGTCTTTGAGCGAGAGGAACTCGACGCCCATGCCGGCCACCTGCCCAGCCTGGGGGAACCGGCGCACCCACGCCACCCGAGCCTGGGCCGTCACCGGGCCTCCTCCGGGCACTTCGAAGTGCAGGGAGAGCGGCTCTCCCTGCTCGAGCAGCAGGTCTGATTTGAGAAAGGCCCCACCCGAAGAGACGTCTGCGCTGGTGAAGGTAAGGGTCCCCGCTCCGCTGGAATCCCGGGCGGAAAAGCGGGCTTCCACCGCCGCCCGTTCTTCTCTGCGCTGATCAGAGACCATCTGATGCATTGGAAACGTTGACACCCCGCGTAGCAAGACGAAACATCCGGCCGTTCCCGTACGAAAGGGCGTTACCCCGTGGCAAAGCAGCACCTCCTGCTGGTCGATGCTGACGCGAAGAGCCTTCGCGTCATGGAGGTCAGCCTCAAGAAGGCCGGCTTCCAGGTCACGACGGCCATTCACGGAAAAGACGCGCTGGAGAAGGTCCAGATCAGCCCGCCCGATCTCGTGCTCTCCGAGACGCGCATGCCCGAGATGGACGGGCTGGAGCTGTGCAAGGTCCTCAAGAGCGACGAACGCTTCCGCCACATTCCCTTCGTCTTCCTCACCAACCAGAAGGCCGTCGAGTCGAAGGTGAGGGGCCTGGAGCAGGGCGCCGACGACTACCTCACCAAGCCCATCTACATCAAAGAGGTCGTCACCCGCGTGCGCATGATTCTCCAGAAGGTGGAGAAGGATCGCATCGAGCGCAAGGAGACCAAGAACGGCTTCGTCGGAAACCTGAGCGACATGGGCGTCGTCGATCTGGTGCAGACCTTCGAGATCGGCCGCAAGACCGGCATCATCAAGCTCGATGGCGAGCGCGCCGGCGTCGTCTATTTCAAGGAAGGCCGGGTCGTCGACTCGGAGCTGGGCCGGCTGCGGGGCGAGAACGCCTTCTACCGGATGCTGAACACCTTCGAAGGCAAGTTCGAGGTGTCCTTCGTGCCCATCGATCGCCCCGAGCGCATCGAGGTGTCCACGCAGGGCCTGTTGATGGAAGGCATGCGCCGGCTCGACGAGTGGGGCCGCATGCTCGAGCAACTGCCCCCGCTCGAGACGATGTTCGAGCTCGACTACACCCAGCTGTCCGATCGCCTCGCGGAGATCCCCGACGAGGTGAACGGCCTGCTGCGCCTCTTCGACGGCCGCCGAAACCTCTCGCGCGTGGTCGATGACTCCGACTTCGAAGATCTCGCCGCGCTGGGCATCATCTCGAAGCTCTACTTCGAGGGGCTGATCAAGGAAGTGGGCGCGCCGCCCTCCGAGAGCGATCGGCCCCGCAAGCCGGGCATCGAGGAATGGCTGAACACCGGCCCCGCGCCCACCGGCGGAGAGGCCGTCGGCCCCCCGTCGGTCACCCCCGCGGGCACCATGCCCCCGTTGGTTCCCATCGTGGTGCCGCAGGTTCCCCCGGCCGTGCCCGCGGTGGTCGAGGAGATCGACGCCGCCGAGCCTGAGCTCCCGCCCATGCCCGTCGACGAGGAGCCCCTCGAGGTCCCCGTCGAGCTCCCGCCTGCGCCCGCCATTCCCCCGGCGCCCCGCGAGGTCCCGTTCGCGCCGCCTCCGATGGCCCCGCCCCCCCCAAGCGAGCCTTCGGTCTCGAAGGCCGACGTGCATCGCTTCGAGCCGCGGCCCAGGGGCACGTCCGCCCCGGCGCCCGCGCCTGCGCCCGCCCCGCTGGTGTCCAGCCCCAGCCCCAGCCCCGCGCCCAGCTCGCAGTTCCTGGTGGAACAGCCGCCGCGCGAGCTGGAGCGCGCCCGCCGCCAGCTGCTCGACCAGTGGGCGTCCATCGAGGGTGAAGGGCTGCAGAGCAGCAGCTCCTGGGGGGCCACCTCGGGGTGGAACCGCTACGAGCCGAAGGCCTCGCCCGTGTTCGGTGGAGCTGCGCTCGAGCGCCGCGAGCCCCAGCGGCCGCCGCCGGTGGCGCCCGTGGACGTCGGCCCGATGCCGACGGAAGACCTCGTTCCCATCGAGCCCGTCTCGGAGACCGTCACCCCGCATGTCCGGGTGCCGATGCCGCCGCCCACCCCACCCACGCCTCCGCCGCTGGCCGCGGTGGTC
>VFKJ01001087.1 GCA_009885595.1 Myxococcales bacterium
ACAAGGGCGTGCCCTTCAAGAACATCGACGTCACCGATGATCAGGCGCTGCGCGACAAGCTGGTGGAGCTGAGCGGAGGCCGCCGCACGGTGCCGCAGATCTTCATCGGCGGGGAAGCGATCGGCGGGTACTCCGACATGATCGCCCTGCACCAGAAGGGCGAGCTCGACGCCAAGCTGGCTTAGCCCAGCCGCACGTCGAGCACCGCGCCGGTCCGCTCGGCCAGCGCGCGCAGCAGCACCTGCACCTGGTCCCGCTCGTCCCAGAGCAGCGCCTCGTTGGGCATGTAGAACGTGCCGCTCTCGCCGATCGAGCCGCGCATCGCCCAGCCTAAGGACGGCGCGCAATCACGCCCTCCCGAGTCACCCGCCAGCACCAGCGTCTTGGGCTCCCAGCGCAGCAGGGAGAGCGCCTGCTCGGTCTGGGGCAGCAGGTGGAGCGAGCCGACCAGCATCCCGCTCACCGCCTTCGCCTCCAGCGCCGCGCCCAGGCCCAGGGCCCGGCTCGACAGCCCGGAACAGCCGGCCCCGCGCGCCTCCCCCAGCAAAGAGCCGCCCACCGTCGCTTCGAGGCGAAACGACTCCGCGTCGATGGTGAGGATGAGGCCGACCGTCGGCAGCTCCCCCAGGGTCTTGAAGTGGGTCTTGAGGTCGTCCACCCCCAGCGCCGAAAGGTACTGGCGCTGCTCGAGCGCCTCGAGCCGCCGAAAGTGGGCGGTGTAGGCCTTCGGATTCTGCTCTGCCAACCCCGGTGTCAGCAGCTCGCGCACACCCCCACATACCGCAAAACAGTGCTGATTTCAATGACTTGGGCACCCCGAAACCCATGACAACCCAGGACGTGCCAGTCCCCGATCCCCGTGGTACTCAGAGGGTGAGTGCCGGCCTTTTTGCCGTCCTCCCGACACAAGATCCGAGGCTGCCGCGAGGCTCCCGGGGGCGTGCTCGAGCGAGGAATGCTGAACAGGCCGGCACTCGTCTTTTTCAAAGGTCCGGCGTCCAAATTTCTTAAGGTCCCCTTCCTATGCGTTGGGGACTCCTCTTCGGGCTCTGCTGGGTGCTCGCGGGGTGCTCGGGTGGCATCACGAAGGTGATCAGACCGCCCGAGTCGCCGATCAGCGTCTTGGCCGTGGTGATCCCCCCGGTGCGGATCACCGGGACGCACGCCCCCGGGTGGCGGCGCTTCGAGCTCGCCCAACGCCAGGTGGAGGTCGGCCTCCGGGACTGTGGAGACCGCCTCGCCTTCTTCGGGCCCTCCGAGGTGCAGATCACCCGCTGGGAAGAGCCGGGCTGGCTGGGCAACACCGCGGTGCCGCTGCTGGCGAGGTCCGCCATTCCCGTTGATCAGGTGGTGCTGATCAGGACCACCGCGGAGCAGCGCCTCGCCTCTTCCACCCAGGAACGGGAAGACGCGAAGGGCCTCGCGAAGGGTGGCGTCGCCAGCGAAGATCGGACCTGGCTGCTGACGCTCGAGTTGGTGCACCCTTCCAGCCGGGCGATCCTCGCGGAGCTGACCGCCCAGGTGACCATCGACCCCTTCGCTCCGCCCACCGGGGAAGAGGAGTTCGACGAGGCGCCTGCGATGACCCACCTGCTCGAGGCGCTCACCCGCGAGGCGCTGCGCATCGCCCGCCGCTGGGAGCTCGAGCGCCAAAGCGTGCCCGACTCGGGCCTCACCCTCGCCCTCTCCCCCGCCATCAGCGCCGCGCAGCCAGACGCCGCCGCGGCCCAGACGGACGCGCTGCAGGCGGAGATCTGGATGCAGGCGCGCGCGAAGTTCCTCTCGCCCTGGCTGACCTTCGATCAGATCGCGAAGCTCGCGCGCACCGTGCCTTCGCTGGTGGTGGTGGCGGCGCCGGGGGGCGGCTCCGTGCAACCGGGCGACCTGATCCTCTCCATCGACGGTCAGCCCCCACTGCCCGAGGTGCTGGCGCGCAAGCGGCTGTCCGGCGTGCCGGTGCAGGTGCGCCTCGGCCGGGGTGGGAACGAGCGGGACGCCGTGATTCCGTAGGGCTAAGGTCCGTTCGATCATGGTCGAGACCACCGAATCGGTGACGATCCCCGGGGACAGCATCACGCGCGTCCCCATTCGCGAGTGGACCGTCGAAGTCATCGGAGGCCCGGACAAGGGCAAGTCCATCTCCGCGTTGTCGGGGCTCATTCGGGTCGGCTCTGACGAGGGCAACGACCTGGTGCTGTCCGACTCGACGGTGAGCCGCAAGCACCTGGAGATCGAGCGCACTTCCCGCGGCCTGCTGCTGCGCGACCTGGGCTCCCGCAACGGCAGCTTCCTGGCCGGGCGGCTCACCCTGCAGGCCTTCGTGGAGCCCGGCGACAAGATCGATCTGGGCAAGACGCGGCTGACCATCAAGCAGAAGACCCGGGAGACCGAGGTCGAGCTCGATGGCGGCGAGCAGTTCGGCGACCTGGTGGGCGTGTCCGAGGCGATGCGCATCATCTTCGCGGAGCTGCGCCGGGTGACCCGGGAAGACGTGACGCTCTTGATCGAGGGAGAGACGGGCACCGGCAAGGAGCTCGCTGCCCGCGCGGTGCACGCCTACTCGGTGCGGCGCTTCGGGCCTTTCCGGGTGGTGGACTGCGCGATGTTGTCGGAGGCCGCGGCGGATCGGGAGCTGTTCGGCCCCGATGGCGCCTTCACCACCGCGCAGGGTGGGATCATCTTCTTCGACGAGGTGGCCGAGCTGCCGCCCGCGGTGCAGCCCCGGCTGGTGCGGATCCTCGAGAGCAAGGAGCTGCCGGGGGGAAAGAAGCTCGACGCGCGCATCATCGCCGCCACCTCGCGCAACCTCGCCGAAGAGGTGCAGCAGCAGCGCTTCCGCCAGGAGCTGTTCTTCCGCCTCGCGGTGGCGCGGGTGCGGTTGCCCCCCCTGCGCACCCGGAAGATCGACATTCCGCTGCTCGCCAAGCACCTGGTGAAGGGGCTCTCGACGCCGATCGATCTCTCTCCGCAGATGCTCTCGCTGCTCGAGGGCTACGACTGGCCGGGCAACGTGCGCGAGCTGCGCAACGTGCTCGAGCGGGGGGCGCTGATGCAGGCCACGGGGAATTCGTCGTGGCTCGAGCTGCTGGTGCCGACCGACCGCAGGCCCGATCGCACGTCCTTGCTCGAGGTGGCGGTGAAGCTCGCGTACCACGAGGCGAAGGACCGCATCCTCAACGACTTCGAGAAGCACTACTTCGCCGAGGTGATGAAGCAGTGCGGCTACGACATCAAGGTGGCCGAGGAGCGCACGGGGCTCTCGATGCAGTCGCTCTACCGGTTGCTCAAGAAGAACGGCCTGCGCCTGAAAGATCTGAAGAACGCCGACGGGCTTGGCTGACTCACAAAAAAAGGACCTGTCCCCCTCTCCCCGCGGGGAGAGGGTTGGGGAGAGGGCTGACGGTCAGACGAACGCGCGGCCCACGTCGGCACC
>VFKJ01000693.1 GCA_009885595.1 Myxococcales bacterium
CAACATCGACACCGATGCCGCGCTCGACGTGTGGTCGGTCTCCACCGCGTCGCGGACCATCGCCGGCGAGGTCGTCCCCCCCGGCATGCCCTTCCACGACGTCGACGACCTCGCCAGGTGACAGGGCCCGAAATGGGGACAGGCTGCTTTATTGGCGCCCCAGCTACCCTCGCGGGAGAAGTTTGGACTCGAGCCTCGGCCTCACTGGCTTGAGCTCAGAAATAAGTAGCCTGTCCCCTTTTTCCTTCAGCGAACGATCTTCGCGTCCTCGATCAGCACCTTGTACGCGTAGCCACTGCCGAGGTCCTTATCGACCGTCAACGCGCCCTGGACGGTGACCACGTCGTCGAGCTGCACGGTCTCGGCGGTGGTGACGATCAGATCGAAGTCCTCGGTCGCCTCCGAACCCGAACCATCGCGCAGGTGCAGCCAGTTGCGGTCGAGCACGCCCGTGGTGACCTTCACCACCTTGGCGCGCACCGACACCGGCTTCCCCTTGAGCGCGGCGCGCTGCCCGTAGATCTCCGCGACCGTGCGCGCGTCGGCGCCGGTCGCCTTGTCCACCTTGAGCTCCCCGAGCGCCACCGGTGCCACCGGCGCCGCGGGGCGGGGTGAGGGCGCAGCCGTCGGCGCACCCGCCGCTCCGACCGGCTGCGCGCCGCTGGCGAACATCACCAGCGGGAAGGTGCGGCCCAGCGTCTTGCTCTCGAAGTTCTCCATCGGCATCGGGTTGAGGGCGGTCACCTTCGTGCCCACCTCGAGGGTCGCCGTCGGCACCGCGACCCAGACGTCCGCTTCAGGGGCGCGCGTCAGGCGCAGGTAGGTGTAGCCCGGCGCCTCGAGCTTCTCCGCGATGACGCCCACCAGCTCGCCGGTCGCCGTCGGCCTCGAGGGCGCGGCGGGCGCGGCCGGTGGCGGCGCCGCTTCCTTCTTGCAGCCCGGCACGAACCAGAGAGCGGCGATCACCAACGACACGCGAGCAGACATGGGGACTCCTCGAAGAAAGGACTGCGACCCTCGATAGCAGGGAGCGGCGTTTCGAACACGAACGAAACCCCGGCGCTGACGTGGCTCAGAGTCCTGCTTGCTCCGGCCAGAAGGGGAGCTGGAGCAGTCCATGCAGCGTCGTGCCCTCAGATGCCACCCCGCGAGCCGGCGCTCCAGTTGATCATCGGGTACAAGCTGGTCCGGGCCGCGGTGGCGCTCTTCGCCGGCCTGACTTTCCTGGCCCTCGCGTTCACCCGGTTCGACGAAGCGCTGCGGGACCTGGCGAGCCGCCTGAGCGTGGTGGCGGCGGGGCTCGCGACGGCGTTGGAGTGGGCCGCCGCGCCCGGTCACCTCGCCGCGCTGGGCGCGCTGCTCACGCTCGATGGGCTGGTCACCTTCGTCGAGGGCTGGGCCTTGCTGCGAGGGTGGCGCTGGGGCGTGTGGCTGGTGGTGTTCGGCTCGGGGTTGCTCCTGCCCTTCGAGGTGGCGGCGATCGCCGAGCGCGCCACCGTGCTGCGGGTCTGCGCGCTGGTCGTCAACCTGGCGATCGTGGGCTGGTTGTTGCGCGCGCGGGTCTTGCGCGCTCCTGAGCTGAAAGTGGAGCGAGCCCTCGAGTGGGACCCGCGCGCCTGATCGCCCCCGCTTCGAGCCTGGCCGTTCGCGCCGGTCCGACGCCGCCCGCGTGCGCGCGAGGGCGTGCACCTCGTGCACTGGCTGCGGCCTGCACCTTTGGCCTGCCCTCGCAGGTGCGCGTGGCCATTCACTTGCACCGTCTGCTCAGCGGAGTCGAGACGTGAAGCTGGTGGGACCATCGAAAAGGAGCAGCACCATGTGGAAAGACTTGAGGAAGTCGTTTCAGGACCTGGATCGGGAGCGGATGCTCGAGATGATCGGGCTGGAGCGGCGGCGCAACGCGGCGCAGCGGGTGCTGCCGATCGTCGCGCTGTTCGGCGTCGGCATCGTGGTGGGCGTGGGCGTGGGGATGATGGTCGCGCCGCGGACGGGCCGTGAGCTGCGCCAGGAGCTCAAGGGCCGCTTCCAGCAGCAGCTGCCCAAGGCCGCCGAGATGATCCAGGCGGCGGCGGAGAAGCTCGAAAATCCCCGCTCCAGCGCTCCGCACGCCTAAAAGCCCTTGCCAGCTGCGATGCGCGCGTCCGCGAACGGCAACCTGCGAGGAGTGGTCTCGCGGGTGACGAAGCGGGTCATCTTCGGGCCAGCGCTCGATCGCGCCGCGCAGCTGGCCTTCTACGCGGTGCTGGCGCTCGCCCCCTTCCTGGTGGTGCTGACGTCGTTGGCCGGCTTCCTTCCCAGTCATGACAGCGTGCAGTGGCTGCTCGATCGCGCGCGCGAGCTGATGCCCGACGAGGCGTACACCCTCGTCTCCCAGGTGGTGGAAGACGTGGTGAACAGCCGCAACGCCACCCTCTTCACCCTGGGGGTGGTGGTCGCGTTGTGGAGCGCCTCGCGCGTGGCTGACGCGCTGCGCAGTGCCCTCAACGTCGCCTGGGAGCTCGAGGACGGACGGTCCTGGGTGCGGCGGCAGCTGATCGCGATGACCTTCACCATCGGGGGCGCGGTGCTGCTGCTGGCGGCGGTGGTGGCCACGATGGTGGGCGCCGGCCTGGTCGAGCGGGTCTCGGACTTCGTGGGCATCGACACGGCGCGCGCGGCGAGGCTGTGGGCGCTGCTGCGCTGGCCCATCGCCGCGGGCTGCCTGGTGGTGCTCGCCGCGCTCGCCTACCGGGTGTTGCCCGACACCCGCCCGCGGCCGTTGCCCACCTGGGTGGGCGCGCTGGTCGCCACCGGGCTCTTCCTCGTCGCCGCGCGCCTGTTCTCGTTCTACGCCGAGCGCTTCGCCAGCTTCGGGCCGACCTACGGCGCGCTCGCCGGCGGCGTGGTGCTGCTGCTGTGGAGCTGGTTGTCGGCGATCGCGTTCATCGTGGGGGGTGAGGTGACCGCCGCCTTTCCCGGGGCTCGGCCGCGCCGCGCTTCGTGACGTTTGAGCGGTAGGATGATCGAATGGTCGCACCCATCAGGCGCCGGGGCATGGTCGAGGCGGCAGACGGCACGCCGATCACCTTTCACACCCACGGCGACCCCGGGCGGCCGGTGATCATCCTCACCAACGGCATCGGCACCACCGAGAACTTCTGGCGCTCACTCATCGAGGAGCTGGTGAGCGATCACACCGTGGTGCACTGGGACTATCGAGGGCACGGCTCCACCCCGGTCTCGAAGTCGGGTGACTACTCGCTGCGCACCCAGGCCGACGATCTCGCCCGGGTGACGCGGCGGGTGATGGGCAGCGGCCCTGCGCCGGTGCAGGTCGCCTTCTCCATGGGGGTGGCGGTGCTGCTCGAGCTCTACCGTCGCGAGCCGCAGCTGGTGCGCGCGATGGCGCTGCTGGCCGGGGCGCCAGACGCGCCGGGCACGGGCACCTGGTTGTTCAAGCTCCCTGGCAGCCTGGCCGCCGCGCGCGCGCTCACCGCGTTGGGCACGCCGGTGGTGCCGTTGCTGGCGCCGGTGGTGAAGGCGTTCTTGCGCAGCAGGCTCCCGTACCCCGCGGCGCGCCTGGCCGGGGTGCTGATGCCCGACGCGCCCCGGGAGGACATCGACGAGTTCCTGGGCGGAGTGGCCGACATGGATCCGCTGGCCTACTGGCGCACCTTGCGCGGGCTGCTGGCGGCGCGCGGCTCTGACGTGCTGCCCAGCGTCACGGTGCCGGTGACGATCGTCGCGGCCGCGAAGGACCTGTTGATGCCGCTCACCCAGGTCGACCAGATGAGGCGAGGGCTGCCCCACGCCAGCTACGTGCTGGTCAATGATGCAGGGCACGCAGGGCTGGTGGAGAAGGGCCCGGAGATGGCGCGCGCGGTGCGGGACCTGCTCCACCGGCTGCCTCGGTAATTCTCCTTTGCTCCGCTTGCGCTGCCCCGGGCCGGGTGCGCATGGTGCCGTCATGTCGACCGCGCTCCTGGACGAACTGGGCCCCGACGCGATCGTCGCCGCGGACAAGGGCGTGATCACCTGGGCCAACGTGGTCGCCCACCAACTGCTGGCGGCCGCCCCTGGAGCCCTGGTGGGCAGCGCCTTGTCCCGCTGGGTGCCGGCCCCCGAGCTGGAACGGGTGCGGACCATCCTGGGGCAACGCACCCAGGCCTTCCCCGATCTCCCCGAGACGTTTCGCTTGCAGCTCGTCAACGGCCTGGGCCAGCCCCTCACCGTCGACGCCCGCTTCAGCCACCGCGACGAGGTGCTGGTCTTCTCCCTGCGTGACGCCACCGAGAACGCGCGCGCCGAGGCGCTGATGAGCCGGCTCGCCACCCTCTCCCGCACGGGGCGGGGGCTGCAGGGCGCCAACACGGTCCTCGACGCCGCCGAGCCGGTGTTCCTCGAGCTGGGCTGGCGCGGCGCCTTCACCCGCATCGTCCCCGGGGGCTCGGTCACCCTGCGCGCGGTCGCCTGCCCCCCGGGAGATCCAGTCGGCGAATACGCGCAGACCCTGGTCAACCGCTTCATTCCCCGCAGCGCCACCCCGGTGCTCGAGGAGGTGATGCGGGCCGGCCACGGGCTCTTCCTCGACAACGTGCCGGGCTTCCTCGCGGGGCCGGTGAGCGCCGCGCAGAAGCTCTCGCAGAGCCTCACCCAGGGCCGCGTCTACCGCAGCGCCTGGTGCCCGGTGCTCGACGGCCAGGGCGAGATCACCCACCTGCTCGCGATGGCCGGCCGGGGGATGACCGAGCGTGACTTCCTCGCCCTGCAGCTGTTCGCCACCCAGCTGGGCGAGGCCAACGAGCTCTCGCGCCTGCGCATCGAGCTGGTGCAGCGCGAGCGCCTGGCCGCGGTGGGTGAGATGTCGGCGGTGATCGCCCACGAGATGCGCAACCCCTTAGGCGTGGTGTTCAACGCGGCCAACGGGCTGCGGCGCATGGTGTCGGGTGAGCCCGCGCAGATGCTGCTCACCTCGTTGATGGAGGAAGCCGAGCGGCTGCGGCGCCTCACCACCGATCTGCTCGACTTCGCCCGGCCCAGCACCCCGCCGCTGGTGCCGGTGGCCCTGGGGCCGCTGCTGGCCGAGGTGGCCAGCGCCGCGCGCACCGAGCCCACCGCCCGCCGCGCCCGGGTCGAGGTGAGGCTGCCGGTCCAGCTGCCCCGGGTGCTCGCCGACGAGGTGCTGCTGCGCCGCGCGCTGCTCAACCTCACCGTCAACGCGTTTCAGCACGTGCCGGAGGGCGGGCTCGTCACCCTGAGCGCGGAGCTGGTGGGCGAGGAGGTCTTCCTGCGGGTGGAGAACGAAGGGCTGCCGATTCCTGCCGAGATCGGCCCGCGGCTGTTCGAGCCGTTCTTCACCACCCGCGCCGCCGGCTCGGGCCTGGGGCTGGCGGTGGTGAAGAAGGTGATGGATGAGCTGAACGGCAAGGTGGCGCTGGAGCCCAGAGAGAGCGGCGCCTGCTTCGTCGCCACGCTGCCCGTCGCGCAGCTCACCTGAAGATCACTTAGTGTTCCCTCTCCCCCGCGGGGGAGAGGGTCAGGGTGAGGGGCAGCCGGTCGTGTCTCTTCCCCCAGGACTAGCCCCTCTCCCCGACCCTCTCCCCCGCAGGGGAGAGGGAGCAAGGCAGCGGCAGCGCCTTCCAGCGCCCCGGGGGGAGATCTCCCAGCGTCCACTCGCCCAAGCGCGTGCGCTCGAGCGACACCACGTGCGCCCCGAGGGCGGCGAACATGCGGCGCACCTGGTGGTAGCGGCCCTCGTGCAGCGTCACCTCGGCGCGGTTTCCCTCGAGCACGCGCAGCGCCGCGGGGCGCGTCTTCACCCGCTCGCCGTCCTCCGTCAGCTCGAGGCCGCGGGCGAAGGCCTCGCTCATCTCCGGGGTGGGCGCGCGATCGAGGGTGGCCAGGTAGACCTTCTCCACGTGGTGTTTGGGCGAGGTGAGCCGCTGCACCAGCGCGCCTTGATCGGTCAGCAGCAGCAGCCCCGAGGTGTCCTTGTCGAGGCGGCCGATGGTGGTGACCTTCGGATCCCGCTGCTGCCAGCGCTGGGGGAGCAGATCGTACACGCGCGGCCCTTCCCCCGAGTCGTGGCTGCACACCAGGCCCACCGGCTTGTGCAGCAGCACGAACAGCCCGTCGGGAAAATCGAGCGGGGCGTCGTCGAGCTTCACCTGCGCCGGGTCCACCTTGCGGCTGGCGTCGTCGAGGGGCGCTCCGGCCACCCAGACCCGCCCCGCGTCACACCAGGCCTGCGCCTGCTTGCGGCTGCAGTAGCCCAGGGACGAGAGGAGCTGATCGAGCCGGCGCATCAGCCCAGCCCTTACCAGAGGAATTCACCTGCGCGTCACGAAGCGGCCGGGCCGATTGGCTACAGTGCGCGGCACTCCGATGTTCGAAGCCGTGCTGCCCCTGACCCCCGAGGCCTGTTTCACCGAGTTCGTCGATCTGGAGTCCGCCCGGCTGTGGCTGCCGGGGCTGCGGAAGGCCCGGGTGGTGCGCACCAACGCGCAGGGCCGCCCGGTGGAGGTCAGCTACGAGTTCGGCGAGGTGCTCTCGTACGCGCTCGTCTACCACTACGACGACGCCGCTCGGCGGGTGCGCTGGGTGCCCTCGGCGGGGCTGCAGGACGGGGTGTCGGGCTCGGCCTCTTTCGAGGCTGCGCCTGGTGGCTGCCTGTTCCGCTACTCGCTCGAGAGCCTGCGGGGGCGCGCGCCCACCCACGAGGCCGACGTGGCGAACGCCTTCTGCGGGTGGATGCGCTCGCGCGCCGCGCGCCCCCAGCGCAGTCGGGGCGGCCCTCCTTGAGCAGCGTCGTCCGCGCGTCGCTCTGGGGGCAGCACCCCGCTCAGGTGGGGTGACAGGCCATGCACAGGCCGCTTCCGCCCATGGGCAGCGCGGTTCGAAAGGACTCGTTCGAGTCCGGGTGGTGGCAGGTGACGCAGGTGACCAGGCCGTCGGTCAGCATCACCTCGGGCGGCAGGGCGGCCACGGGCGTGAGCCAGCCAGGGCGTCGCTGGGCTGCCTCGGCGTAGTCGATGTCCACGGGGTGGCTGCCGGCCCCAGGCGCTTCGGGCGCGCTCTGGAAACCCTCCAGCTGGCTCCTGAAGGTGACGTTGGCCACGGCTGCGATGGTGCCGTCGTGGCAGCCCATGCACGCGCGCGTGGGCGTCCTCCCGGGCATCGCCTGAAGCAGCCCGCAGACGTCGTCGGGCATGGGGGCGCGCGCGGGGCTGTAGACCGCCATGACCATGGCGAGAGCGGTGAGCATGGGGACCGGCCTTGGGCTGAAGGGAATGGGCCGCTTGTTTCGAACTGCGACCGCGCGGCGCCTGCCCCGGTAGTGCAGTGCACATGCCGGCTTCCGTTCTCAGCCCGCGGTTCGTGAATCACGGCGCTTGCCGCGTTCACCCCAGCTCGGGGTTCGGGGTCGCGTCGACTCCGAGGTGAGCGCCGACCTCGTCGGCCTCCGCGCTACTTGATCATCACGAACGTCTGCTGATTGAGCGCGAGCAGGCGGCCGTCTTCGCCCCACAGCTCGCGCAGCTCCACGCAGTACCCCTCGGCCGCCGCCTCCAGCCGCCCTCGGAAGAACAGCGGGGCGGCCGGGTCGAGCCCCTCGAAGCGCACGAAGGGCTGAAAGGTGAAGGCCACCGTGGCCATGGGCCGCACCGTCTCTTCGATGGTCAAGAGGGTGGGCCACCACGCATCGACGCAGGCCGCCAGCAACGCCGCGTCTCGCGTCGCTCCCGGGTTCTTCGGGCGAATCCAGCCTTCGGTGCGCGGCACCTTCTCGCCCGAGAGCGGGTGGTAGCGCGCCGCGCGGAACTCGAAGTGCGGGCCGAACTCGGGACCGAAGGGCGGCCCCACCGGGAGCAGCTCCAGGGGCCGCCAGTCGGGCCGCTCAGGCACCGCAGCGAACACCTTCTCGAAGCCGACCGGGCGCGCCTTGCCCAGCACGCCTACCCCGTGCGCCTGCACCTCGCCGCCCTGCTCGAGCCGCACCGCGCAGGTGGTGACCGCGTTGCCTTCCCGCAGGGTCTCCACGGTGAGGTTCACCTCGAGCCCGGGCTGCAGCGGCCCGCACAGCTCAGAGGTGAGGCTGCGCAGCGCGCGCTCCGGTGCCTGGGCCTCGAGCGCGCGCACCATCAAAGCGGTGACCAGGCCCCCGAACAGCCCCCGGCCCTGCTTCCAGCCCTCGGGCAGCACGCAGCGAAACCGGCCCGGGCCCAGCGGCTCGGGGGTGACGATCGAATCGAAGGGGGGCGTGCTCACGGGTTGGTGAGGCGCAGCACCCGGATGCCGCCGTCGGAGACCTGCCAGATTTCGTACGGCGCCGCCGGCACGCCCGCGTCGAGATCGAAGTCGAGCGCGCCCGACGCGCCCTCGATGTTGATCGACTGGCCGCCCAGCAGCAGGTTGGACGCCTCGGTCCACTTGTCGACCCGCACCGGGATCGAAGCCTGGGCGGCGCTGAGCTTGGCCATGCCCTCGCGCAGCCGGGGCCCGGAGAGCTCGTTGGTCCCCTGGGCGTAGGCGGTGGCGAGCATCACCAGCCACATCGCGTCGTAGCTGTGCGAGGTGTACGAGAAGCTGTTGGGGTCGGTGCCGTAGCGGGTGCGGAAGCTGTCCCGGAAGGACGCGAAGGCGCCCCCCGCACCCTGCGCGGGCGCCGTGCCCAGCGCCTGATCGAACTCGTTCATCGTCACCGCCGCGCCGCCGTCCGGGTTGTAGAGCAGCGCGGGATCCTTCGCGGCGTCGACCAGGTACCAGCGGTGGCCCGCGGCCCGGGTGAGGGGAGGGAAGGTCTTCGCGCGGGTGATCAG
>VFKJ01000522.1 GCA_009885595.1 Myxococcales bacterium
AACACGTCGCGCTGGTTCTTCATCGCCCTTCACGATCACGACCGACGGCGCGCGCTGCAACCTCACTTCCTGCTCATTTTGCCGGGGGTGCGGTCGGACCTTGGAGTGGGCGGAAGGTGACGGTGTGCGAGGGAGTGGACAGTCACCCTGGCCCGAGTGATCGATTTCTGGGGAGCCGGCAACAGAGAGGATGAAGCCGGCGCCGCCCCCCTCTCGGCGTCGCGTTTCGGAGCCGTCCTGTCCCCGCGTGGGTTCACCGCGCGTCGCCTGCTTCACGCGGGCACCTCGGGAGTCTGGACGCCCTCCGGGGCGGCTTCGTGAGCATTCGCCAGCGTGGATTCGGGAAGTTCCCACCCCATCTGCGGTACCTTGGGGCCCCATCTTCCGGGAGCACCCTTGGCCGGCGGTCCTCATGAAGTGGTGATCGTTGGTTCTGGGCCCGCCGGGCTGACCGCGGCGCTCCTGCTCGCGCGTGCGGGCCACCGGGTGACGGTGCTCGAACGCGGCACCCAGGTGGGCGGCTTGTGGGCGGCGAACCTCGACGCAGAGGGCCGCTTCCTCAGCGAGAACTCCTGCAAGGTGTACCAGTCGTCGTACCACTCGGCCCCTGCGCTGCTGCGGATGATCGGCACCCGGTGGGAAGAGCACTTCGTCGCGCGGCACGATCTCACCCGCGACTGGCTCAGGCCCTTCCTCGCCGCCTGCTCGCCGCGCGATCTCGGCCGGCTGATGAGCGCGTGGACGCTCTACCGCGCGGGGCTCAAGAACTTCCGTGACGTGTCGGTCGCCGACTGGCTCGAGAAGAACGACCTCGGCGAGGCCTGCCGCGACTGGATGCGCGCCACTGCGCTGGGCGGCATCGCCGGCACCCTGCGCATGACGATGTGGGAGCTGTTCTTCCGCCTCTCGGGGAACGTCGGCTCCATCGTGGGCGGTGGCGGCGGCACCCTGCACTGGAACGCCCGCCCGCCCAACGCGCCCGGCGGCTTCCTCACCCTCTGGGAAGCCGAGCTGCGCCGGCGCGGCGTGGTCTTCAGGCTGGGCACCGAGGTGCGAGCGCTGCGCAAGCAGGGCGGGGGCCTGCAGGTGCTGGTGGGCGAGGGCGAGGCGCTCGACGCCGACGCGGTCTTCCTCGCGGTGCCGCCGCGCGCGCTGGTGTCGCTCTTCGCGGCCAGTGAGCCCGCGCTCGCCGAGTCGTTCGGGTATCGGCGCGAGCGGCTGGTCGAGGTGCTGGGCGAGTCGCTCTACGAGCACCTGGGGCTGGTGTGGACGTTCGATCAGCCGCTGCCCGCCGATCTCCCGCTGGGCGGGCACAACGTGCGGCGTGGCTGGCACCCGATCCTGGTGCAGCACTCGCAGTACCGCGGCCACCTCGCCGCGCCCGCGGTCACCACGGTGGTGGGCTCGGTCAGCCTCGACACGGACTTCCGGCATCCGCGGCTGGGCACGCGCGCGGCCGATCACGCCCCGCAAGAGCTCGCGTCCATCCTCTGGGAAGACGAGCGCCGGGTGGACGCCACCCTCCCGATGCCGCTTCGCCAGGAGGTCTACGGCATGTCGGACGCCACCCAGATCGTTCGGCATGGGCCGCTGGGCGTGCGCGCGAAGGGGCTGCCGGTCTTCATCTCGACCAACATGAGCGGCGCGGCGCCGTACTTCACCGCCTCGCTCGAGTCGGCGATCCAGGCGGGCGCGGCCTCGGCCTACGCGTTCGACCCGCGCGTCACCCGGCTCCCCACGGGAACCCCTGCTCCGCCTCTCCCCCGAGGGGGAGAGGGTTGGGGAGAGGGCTTACGAGCCGACGCGCAGTAGCCGCACCCACAGACTCCACTGGTTGGCAGGTCGCCGTTCTCCCAACGCGAGCACCGCGCGATCCACCGCGTCTTCCGCGAGCGCGTCGTGCAGCG
>VFKJ01000954.1 GCA_009885595.1 Myxococcales bacterium
CACCACCGCCGCCACCGCCGAGGCCGCCGAGCCGCCCATGCCCGAGCCCATCGCGATGCCCTTGTCGATCTCGACGTCGAAGCCGATCTCCACGGGGAGCGAGCGCTGAAGCGTGAGCAACGCCCGGCCCGCGGTGTTCTGGGCCGCGGTGAGTGGAAGCGGAACCTCGGCGCCCCGGATCGCGACGATGCGCACCGTGCCCGTGGCCGTTCGCGTCACCGTCACCCGATCACCGGGCCCGGCCACCGAGTGCCCCAGCACATCGAACCCGACAGCGACATTCCCGATGGACGCAGGAGCGAACGCCGTCGCGCGCTTCACAGCTTCGCTCCGAGCGCGCTGGCCACCCGCAGCAGGTCCGCGAACACGCCAGCCGCGGTCACGTCAGGCCCGGCGCCAGGCCCTTGCACCACCAGCGGGTTCTGCCGATACCGGCGCGTGGTGAACTGCACCACGTTGTCGGTCAGCTTGATGTGCGCGAACGAGTGATCGGTCGGCAGCGCCACCAGGCCCACGCTGGCCTTGCCCGCCTCGAGCTTGGCCACGTAGCGCAGCACCCTTCCCTCTTTCTTCGCCGCCGCCAGCTTCGCGCTCATCGGACCGTCGAGCTCGGAGAGGCGCGCCAGGAAGTCCGCCACGCTCACGCCGCGAAGGGGCTCGGGCACCAGCGACTCGAGCTCCACCTGGGAGAGCTCCATCTTCCAGCCGTTCTCGCGCGCGAGGATCACCAGCTTTCGCGCCACGTCGAGGCCCGAGAGATCGTCGCGGGGATCAGGCTCGGTGTAGCCGAGTTCCTTCGCCTGCTGCACCAGGGCGCTGAACGGCGTGCTGCCGTCGAACTTGTTGAACAGGTACGCGAGGGTGCCCGAGAAGATGCCCTCCACCGAGAGCACCTCGTCGCCGGTGTCGATCAGGTCGCGCAGGGTGGTGATCACCGGCAGCCCCGCCCCGACCGTCGACTCGTAGCGAAAGTGCGCGCGGGTGGCCTTGATGGCGGCGTACCGGGCGAACGGCCCGGAGCCCGCGTTCTTGTTCGGGGTGATCACGTGAATGCCGCGCGCGAGCCAACCGGCGTAGCGCTCGGCGATCGCGTCGCTGGGGCTGCAGTCGACGATCACCGCGTGCGGAAGGTGATCGGCGTGCACGTGCGCGGCGAAGGCGTCGAGATCGGTGTCCACGTTGGGCTTCGCGTTCGGGGGCACCATCGGCTCACCGAGGATCATCTGCTTGCGCCCCACCACCGCGCGCACGCGCAAGTCGACGTTGGAGACCTTCAGCAGCCGCTCCCGCGCCGCCTCCAACTGCCGCAAGAACGCCTGCCCCACGTTGCCGGGCCCGATCACGCCGACCGAGATCGTCTGCGGCGAGAGATAGAAGCCCGCGTGCACCGCCCGCAGGGCCCGCCTGGCGTCGGCCGCGTCGATCGCCACCGAGATGTTCCGCTCGGAAGAGCCCTGCGCGATCATTCGCACGTTCACGCCCGCCCGGCCGAGCGCCGAGAACAGCCGCGCCGCCACGCCGGGAGTCCCCGCCATGCCGTCGCCCACCACCGCCAGCGCGGCGACCCCCCGGGTCACCGTCACGTCGGTCAGTTGCTTGCTGTGGAGCTCGCGGGTGAACGCGTCGAGCACCGCCTTGCGCGCGGCCTCGGCGTCGGTCTCGCGAATGACGCAGCAGATCGAGTGCTCCGACGAGCCCTGAGAGATCATCACCACCGAGACCCCGGAGAGCTTGAGCGCCTGGAACGCGCGCTCCGCGGTGCCCGGGACGCCGATCATCCCCGCGCCCTCGATGTTCAAGATCGAGAGGCCGGTGAAGGTGGTGACGCCCTTGACCGGCGTCGACAGGTCTTGCTCCGCCGAGATGCGCGTCCCCGGGTGGGTGGGGTTGAAGGTGCTGCGCGCGATGATGGGAATGTTCCGCTCGAACGCGGGGGCCATCGTCTGCGGGTGAA
This sequence comes from Myxococcales bacterium, assembly GCA_009885595.1. GTDB lineage: Bacteria > Myxococcota > Myxococcia > Myxococcales > Myxococcaceae > Archangium_A. Next base: position 1,955 of record VFKJ01000954.1, read on the forward strand.
TCACCTTCGCGCCGAAGTACGCCAGCTCGCACGCCTCGCTGTACGAGAGCTTCTCGATCAGCACGGCCTCGGGCACCAGCCGCGGGTCCGCCGAGAGCACGCCGTCGACGTCGCTCCAGATGTGCAGCTCGGTCGCGCCGAAGAGCGCCGCGAAGATGGCCCCCGAGTAGTCGCTGCCGTTGCGCCCCAGCGTGGTGATGCGCCCGTCGGGCGTGCGCGCCACGAAGCCGGTGACGATGGTCCGATCGCCCGGCGTGCCGAGGTGCGCGCTCAGCTTCTTCTGCGAGGTCTCCCACTGCACCATCGCGCCCAGCTCGCTCTTGTCGACCACCAGCACCTCGCGGGCGTCGAGCCAGCGGCTGCTCGCCCCGCGCGCGCGCAGGGTGGCGTCGACGATCGTCGAAGACCACACCTCCCCCAGGCCGGAGACGAGGTCGAGCAGATCGCCGGACACGGCGCCGATCAGCGACTGCGCGTGCAGCAGATCTTCGAGCGAAGCGAACTCGGCCTTGAGCTTCTCCACCACCGGGTCGGCCTTGCCGCCGAGCAGGGCCTGCGCGGTGTCGAGGTGCTTGATCTCGAGCGCGAGGAGCGCGTCCTTCCACGAGCCTTCCTTCGCCGCCGCCAGCTTCACCAGGTTGATGAGCGCGTCAGTGACGCCCTGCATCGCCGAGATCACCACCACCTGCCGCTCCGCGCGCCCCAGGAGAATGTCCACCACCCGCGAGATCCGCTCCGCGTTGGCGACGCTGCTGCCTCCGAACTTGTGACCGATCACCGGGTGGACACTAATTGATCGTTTGCCGCCCGGGCTGAAAGGCTTTGACCGACTTGGGAACGCCAGGCCGCCGAGCAGCGCGGCTCAGCGATAGCTGCAGTTCAAGGGAACGCAGTTCCACGTGGTGGCCCCGGTGTACGCGCCCTGGCAAGCGCTCCCGTAGTTGGCCGAGGAGAACACATAGGTCGGCGAATTCGCCGACGAGGGCGACATGCCGTCCGTGTAACGCACCTCGCCCTCGTTGGCCGAGGTGCACGCCTTGCCGGTCGAGGTGTCGGCCACGTTCGTACAGGCCGTGAAGGTGTTCGGGTAGATCGTCGAATAGCCCCAGGCGAAGCTCTGGCAGGTGCGGTCGTCCCAGGTTCCGTCGCAGTCCTCGTCGATGGTCGGCGTCGCGGTCGACGAGGCCGCGCGAGGGGCGCAGGTGAGGCTCGTGGGGAAGGTGCCGAACACCAGGCCGTCACGGCTGCGCACCAGCCGCGCGGGCACGGTGCTCCAGCCCCCGCCATACCAGTCCGCCGTCACCGGGAGGGTCATCGCCTGGTTCACCGTGTCAGCGTCGCAGTTGACCGAGCCCCTCGAGGTCCACGCCAGCGAGGCGAGCTGCACCTCCACCGTGCACCCCGTGGCGCCCCCATTCCCGCGTCCCCCCGTCCAGCTCACGGTGTAGCCGCGATTGCCCGCTGTATGGGTCAGTGAGAGGGCAGTGGGTGGTGCATCGGGCACGCCGTAGAAGGTGGCCATCGCGCCCGAGAAGCGCTGGGCCGGGTTCGCGAAGGCCCCGAAGGACTGCACTCCTGAGAGACCGGTGGCGATCCGCGAGCCGATCACCCCGCTGATCCCGGCGTCGAAGAAGGTGAGCTCTTGAGTGAAGCCGCCGTCGAGCCCCAGGGAAGTCTGGGCGCGGGTCACCAGCGCACCCACGAGGAGCTCGTCGGGCTCGAGCACCGCGGTGCTGGTCGAGACGGTCGGCGTCGAGGTGCTGGCGCTGCCGCCGATCAGCCCGGTCGCATCGATGGACGCGTAGCGCCCGGTGCTCGCGAGCCACAGCGCCGAGGCCGAGTTCACGGAGATTGTCACCGCCTCACCGGCCCCCAGCGCAGTGGTGATCACCGAGCTCCACACCTCGGCGCTGCCACAAGTCCCGCAGCTCGAGTTGCTCACCAGGCGAACCCAGGAGTTGGCGCGCGCGTCCGACACGCTCGTGACGTTGTTGGCGGTCGTCACCACGAGCACCAGCCGCTCACCCGCCGGTACGGACTGTGAGAGGGGGATGGTTGCGGGGCCGGTGGTCAGCGCCGTGCCCAATACCTTGATGAGTGGCGTGCAGGTCGCAGGCACGCCCGTGGTCGGTGCGCCGCCAAAGCCGCTCAGGCACGCGCAGCCGTACGAGCCCGCGCTGTTCGTGCACCGGGTGTTGGCCCCGCAGGAGGCCAGGGAGAGGCACTCGTCGACGTCGCTGCAGCTCGCCGGCGCACCGAGCTCCGTGGCGCCCTGGTACCCGGGCTGGCACGCGCAGGTGTAGTTGGTCGCGCCCGAGGCGCAGCTCGCGTTTGCGCCGCAGTCCACGCCTGAGCAACGGTCCAGGAGCGAGCACACCGCGGGTCCGCCCACCACGGGCGCTCCCACGAAGCCGGTGTCGCAGGAGCAGGTGTACGCGCCGGCCGAGTTGACGCAGTGGGCGTTGCCTCCGCAGCTCGCGGTGGGACACTCATCGACGTCGCTGCACGTGGCGGCCAGGCCCGTGGTGGTGGGCCCTTCGTAGCCGGGCTGACAGGTGCACTTGAAGCTGCCCAGCGTGTCGCTGCACGAGGCATTCGCCCCGCAGATGGCCGGGCTCGCGCACTCGTCGACGTCGACGCAGCTGGCCGGGGTGCCCGTGGTGGCCGCGCCCGAGAAGCCCTGCGCGCAGGTACAGGTAAAGGAGGTCGCGGTGCTCACGCACGTCGCGTTGGGGCCGCATTGACCCAAGGTGGTGCAGCGATCAGTCGTGGAGCAGCTGGTGGGGCCGCCCACCACCGTCTGGCCGAACGTGCCGGCAGGGCAGCGGCACTCGAACGAGCCGACGGTGTTCGTGCACACCCCGAGGGCTCCACAGTCCAGCCCGGGGCACTCGTCGACGTCGGCGCAGACGCCGTTTCGGCACGCGTTGCCGGCGGGGCAGAGCTGCGTGCCGGCGCAACCGGCGCGGCACTCGCGCCCGCCAGCGACGTCGACGCAGCTGAACTCCGGTCCGCAGTCGTCGTCGGTCACGCAGGCGAAGCGCGTGGTGGCGGGATCGAACGTGCCGCACGTGCAGCCCGAGCCGAGGCTCAAGAGCATCAGCCACGCGAGGCCTGGGCGAAGTTGGGGGAGCACCGCGGCACAATACCCGGAAACGCCGGCGCCCCCGCACCGAGCTTCACGCCGCGCGGCTTACTTGCAGTGCTGCAGTCAAGCTGGGCGGGCGGCCTCTGGATCTACGAACGCAAGTCATCTTGGAGGAGCTCGACCGTGGTGGGCCGCATGCGCGGCGAGTTGGGTGATGATCAATTACAGACACCACCGAACGTCGAGCCGCCTCCGCAGGTTGAGCCGACCTTACAGGTGAGGCCCGGACAACAGGGTTTCACCAGCGCGAGGTTGGTGTTCATGCAGCCCGTCGTTCCACTCGGTGCACATGCCGCGGGGAGCGTACCGCCACCGGTGGCAGTGCTGTACTCGGCGGCGGTGATGCAAGTAGACGACGCGCCGCCGCTCCCAGCCGGCGTGCAGTTGAGCGTGGAGGCGGTGAGACAGCCGCTCGCGCCACCGCCGCCTCCTGCGCCCGTGCCGCCTCCTCCCGAGCCGCCCGCGCCGCTGCCTCCGCCGGTGCCGTTCGTGTTGCCCGGCCCGGGCAGATTGACGCGCACGGTATCGGACAGACCCGTCACCACGCCGGGGCCAGAGATGGCGTTCGCCCCCGAGGGATCGACGACCGGAGTAATTTTGTAGCCGAAGTCAGGAGGCTCGGCGGGCTGACTGGCGAAGCCGAGTCTGAACCAGCCGGAGCCCGAGGTCAGCCCGTCACGCAGCCCGCTCGTGCAGCGCGAGGTAGCCAGGCACCGCGCGTTCTTCGGGCACGGCGTGAAGCACACCCTCGGCCGTTGCCCGTACGGATCGGCGAACGTGAAGAAGAGGATCCCCTCAGCGTCGTTCGTCTTGAAGCTCGGTTGCCCGAGCACGCCGAGCCCCACGCCACCGTTCGCGTTGGAGCCGCCCGCTTGATTGTCATCAGCCTGGTCGGCCTCGAGCGTGGCGGTGGGCACGTCGCTCAGCTCGAGCTTCGTACCCGGCTCACTGATGTCGTCGGTGACGTCGTGAACCACCAGGGAGGCGACGAGGCACTCGAGATCCTTCGGAGGGCAAGTGGGCTTGCAACCCGTAATCAGAAGCAACGGAACGAGGAAGCGCACCATGCCGGTGAGCCTACTTCTGCTGTCGCGAAAAAAGCGTCAACGGACTGAGGTTCGGCGGGTCGCCAATGAACCAGCGCGAAGAAGCTCTGCGCCTCGGGTCCGGACACCAGTCGGGGAACGGTTTCGGCGGGTTGTTCTTGTTCTTTCGTTCTGGGCGATACTCGCGCCGTGCACCGGGAACCGCTGTGGATGGCGCTGCTCCTCTTCGTGCTGCTCAGTGGACTCGTGTACGTGCGAATGACGACGGGGCGCGTGCTGCCGCGCATCACTACGGCGTGGGACTCGAGGCGCAAGCGCAACGTGACCAAGGGTCGCTTCGACGTGGCGCTCTACAAGCTCAGCCCCGGGTTATGGCGGGCATGGACCATCACGCTCGATTTGGCCCTCGCGGCCGCGCTCGTGGCGGGCATCATCGCCTGCTTCCGCATGTCCGTCAGCGAGTGAGCTTCCCTGGAACTCGAAGAACTCCATCGAGCGCTAGAAGCACAGCCCCACGAGCGTCGTGAGATCCACGTACCGCGGAGGCCCATCACCCAACAGCGCAGTAAACGGATAGGGATTTCAAAGCCGGTTTCTCGAGGGGCGACGGGGAGGACCTCCGAGTTGGTGTGGGCGAAGTTGGTCGGCGGCGGGGGCCAGACGGTGCGCGAGTGGCGAGGACGCCGACCGTCGGGCGCACCACACCGCGGCCGGCATCGGCGTTGTTGCCACGGAGGGCGGCCCGTGCGCCGTGGGTCAGAACAGCGCGAGCTGTGGCGGCCCGGTCGGTTGGCCGGTCGGCCTGG
>VFKJ01000679.1 GCA_009885595.1 Myxococcales bacterium
ACCCGACCAGCCACGGCCAACCTCGGCCGAATTCTCGCGGACCTGGTCAACGCCGCACGGGCCATGGGCTGTTGAAAATCCCTGTGTCGGCACGCCTACGGCTTGAGCCCCGCCGCCGTCGCGCGCGCGATCAACTCCGGGAAGCGTCGCCAGGTTCTCCTCGAGGCCGCGGTGGATCTCCTTCCAGTCGAAGTGAATCCGTTGATGGGAGCGCTCGAATAGATGGTGAAGAGAATCTGCTGCTCGACCTTCTTCGTCTCGGGATCGCGGACCCCGTGAACGATCGCGAGCTGGTTCCCTCGTTGCCGCACGTACGCCATGGCAGCCTCCGTTGTGTGTACGTTCGATGCTTCACACAACGCTCTTCGTTGTGTCCTGGGTCGGCGCAGGGATCCTGAAGTCCTCTAGAGCGCCTCGCATTTCATATGGTTACGTCAAACGCTGGAAGCCAGGAGAATCACCGGTACGCCATGTTCAAGTGGCCTAAACAAGGATGTTTTTAAGGCCTCATTGCCCATCTGTCAGAAACGAGCATATTCTTCTGACAGAGGCTTCAAATGCCGAACGTGACCGAACAGATTCTGGAGCGTGCCCAGACCCTTCCCGAGGGAGCACCTCTTCGTGCGAAGGAACTTCTGCACCTGGGTAGCCGGGCAGCCATCGACCAGTCGCTCTCCCGGCTCGTCAAGGCCGGCCAGCTCCTCCGCGCCGGCCGCGGCCTCTATGTCCGTCCGGTCGAGACGCGATTTGGGGTTCGGCCGCCTTCGATTCCCAAAGTCATCGAAGCGCTGGCCGAGGCGCGAGGAGAGACCGTCGCCTCGAATGGCGCGGCGGCCGCGAACGCATTGGGCCTGACTACGCAGGTCCCCGTTCGGACCGTGTACTGGACGTCAGGACGCAGCCGCGTGCTCTCGGTCGGCGCTCAGAGGGTCGAGCTGCGTCACGCGCCATCGTGGCAGCTTGAACTTCCGCAAAGCCGCGCGGGGCAGGCGATTCGAGCGCTCGCCTGGTTCGGGAAGCAGCGGTCACGCGAGGCGGTCCAGACGCTTCGAGGGAAGCTCTCGAGTGCTGAGCTCCAGTCGCTCACTGCGGTCCAGGGTCGGCTTCCAACGTGGGTCGCGCAGCAGGTAAGCACGCTCGCTCATGTCTGAGCTCTTCCTCCAGTTGAGCAAGAAGGACCGCGGCGACGCACTGGGCGTCGCCGCGGAGCAGAGCCGTCGCCCGGCCCACCTCCTCGAGAAGGACGTCTGGGTCGTGTGGGCGCTTCGCACGATGTTCCAGTCGGCCTTCGGTCCCCACCTCGTCTTCAAGGGGGGGACGTCGCTCTCCAAGGCCTACGGTGCGATCAAGCGCTTCTCCGAGGACATCGACCTCACCTACGACATCCGGAAGATCGCCGCAGACCTCGTCGGCGAGAACAACGAGGAGGCGCTCCCGCCCACCAAGAGCCAGGAAAAAAGGTGGACCAAGGACATCAGAGAGCGACTCACCAGGTGGGCCGCCGAGGCTGTTCTGCCGCTCCTGCAGCGAGCGCTCCAGGACGAGAAGCTCTCGGCGACCGCGACAGTCGACCCCGAAGACAGTCACGTGCTTCGCATCGAGTACGAACACACGGCGGAGGGCACCGGCTACGTCAAGCCGGTCGTGATTCTCGAGTTTGGCGCGCGCTCGACGGGCGAACCGTGCGACCCGATCGACGTCCGGTGCGACATGGCGGAGTTCATACCCGCGCTCACCTTCCCCGCGAGTACACCGCGCGTGATGCGTGTCGAGCGAACCTTCTGGGAGAAGGCGACCGCAGTCCATGTGTACTGCCAGGGAGGGCGGCTGGCCGGGTCACGGTTCTCTCGACATTGGTACGACCTCTGCCACCTGGACAGTGCCGGCCACGCCGCCTCCGCGCTCACCATGCGCGACGTCGCCGACCGTGTCGCTCGTCACAAAGGCTGGTTCTTCCCTGCGAAGGACGCCAGCGGTGCAGTCATTGAGTACGCCTCCGCCGTCGGTGGGATGATGCGACTGATCCCGCCCAGCGGGAGGCTCCTCGACGAACTCGCAGACGACTATCGCAAGATGCTCGAAGACGGCCTGCTCCTGGACGACTCGATGCCGTTCGAGAAGATCCTGGAGCAATCCAAGAAGCTCGAGGAACGCGTCAACAAGGCCATGGCGGTGGTGCCGGGGCCCCGGCACCGATTTGCCCCCAGAGGCGGAAGCCCGCGCCGCTAGAGTGAGGCGCTCATGCCGAGCCTCCTCGTGGTGTTCCTCGTGCTGGCGGTGCCCTCGCCGCGCGTGATCGGCCCCGTGTCGCAGCGCATCGCGCTCGAAGGCAGCGCGGAGGTCATCGTGCTCGTGCGCGCTTCAGTGACCGTGGACGAGGTGCTCCTCGCGCACCCGGGTCTCGCGCTGCGCCGCTTCAACGCGCTGCCCGGCTTCGTGGCGCGGGTGAACGCGGCTCAACTGGCGGCGCTCACCACCGACGCCCGGGTGGCGAGCGTGGAAGCCGATCAACTCGGCCACGCGCGCACCGACGAGGCCGCCTCGCTCACCGGCGTGCGGACGATCACCAGCGAGCTGGGCCTGACGGGCCGCGGCGTACGCATCGCGCTGCTCGACACCGGCGTCGATCGCACCCACCCCGATCTCGACGGCGGCCTCATGCAGGAGAAGTGCTTCGTCCTCGGCGGCTGCCCTCCGATGAACACCGACACCGGAGACCTCGCGCCCGAAGGCACCGGCCACGGCACCCACGTCGCCGGCATCATCACCAGCGATGGGCTGGTGGCGCCCAGGGGCGTCGCCCCCGACGCCCAGTTCATCACCATTCGCGTGTTCAACAGCCAGTCGGTGGGCCGGGTGTCTGACTGGGTCGCCGCGCTCGACTGGGTGCTGGGCGCGCACGAGGCGCAGGGCATTCGCCTGGTGAACCTGAGCATCGGCACCGACGAGTCCTTCCCCGGCGCCTGCGACGCGGTTCAACCTGCGCTCAGCGAGGTGGTGGGCCGGCTGCGCGATGCCGGGGTGGCGCTCTTCGCGGCCGCGGGCAACGAGGCGGTGGTGGACGGGCTCAACGCCCCCGCGTGCGTCGGCGGCGTCATCTCGGTCGGAGCGGTCTACGACGGCGATCTCGGCCGCGAGCCCGACACCGGCACCTACGCGAGCGGCTGCTTCGACCAGAACGCCGACGCGGGCTCCGTGGTGTGTTTCAGCAACAGCAGCGAGGGGCTCGACCTGCTCGCGCCGGGCTCGCGCATCCGCTCCTCGAACCCGGGCGGCTCCGCGGGCGAGCGCCGGGGCACGTCGCAGGCCTCGCCCCACGCCGCCGCGATCGCCGCGCTGATGCTCGAGCTCGACCCGCGGCTGACGCCCGACGAGCTCGAGGCCATCCTGGTGGAGAGCGGAGTGCCGACGTTCGACCGGAAGAACGGCCGCGCCACCCCGCGCGTCAATGCGATCGCCGCGCTCCAACAGGTGCGGGACTCGCATTGCACCCGCCGCGCGGACGGGGAGGCGTGTGAGCTCTCGCGCAGCTGCGACGCCGGCGCGTGCGCGGTGAGCCCCGGCACCTGCGCGCGCGGCGTGTGCGCCATCGTGTTCCCCGCGGCGGAGAACCAGTTCCCGGCGGCCTGTGGTTGTTCCAGCCCGGGCGGCCTGGCGCTGCTTTGCGGGCTGCTGCTCGCGTGGGCGCGAAGTCGACGGGAGGGGTGAAGAAAGAGATCGAACCCTCTCCCCGACCCTCTCCCCTGTGGGGGAGAGGGAGACCGCAACTCACCGCCCGCAGCCTTTCGCGAAGTCCGAGTCGTCGAGGAAGAAGTCGAGCGCCTGCTTCCACGCGGTCCACTTGTGGCCGCCGGGGACGGGGAACCTCCGTCGTTCGGGCAGCGCTTCCGCCAGCACGCGATTGGACTCACCGACCAGCTCGTCGTCGGTGCCCCAGCCCAGGTACAGCTTCGGCCCGGGCTCCTTGCCGGCGGTCACCGCCTGCAGCCAGCGCCAGAGCTCCAGAATGGTGGTGTCCTCGTCGGTCACCTTGACCTTCTCGGGGGCGTGCCAGGCCGCCAGCCCACCGGCGGCGCTGATGTCCTTCGTCAGGGTGGGGCCGCCGAGGAAGGGCGCGAGCACGAGCACGCCGGTGATCTCCTTGGGCCGATCGTGGGCGTAGAGCAGCGCCCCCTGCCCTCCCATCGAGAGCCCGATGAGCCAGGTCTGGCGGTAGCGCTTCTCCCGGGTGGCCTTCAGCACGTCGGCGTCCAGCCGCTCCACCACGGTGCCCACCGAGTAGTAGGCGAGCGTCGCCTGCGCGGAGACCAGGTCGACGGAGAGCTTGCGCTTCCGCACGGCCTCGGTGAAGCCCTTTTCCTCGAAGTCGGTCGCCACGTCGCCCACGCCCGGCAGGAAGACGATGACGCACCTGGGCTTGCCCCCGAAGTCGTCGTCGACCGACACCATCGGGTTCACCGCGGGCAAGAACATCGCGCAGCCGCTGCTGCAGACGACGAGGAAGATCAGGCCGCGCACCAGCCCCCGAGTACCCTGCCCGCGCGCTCAGTTCCAGTCGTGCCGGGTCCCCGGTTCGCGCACGACACCCCCCAATGTCTGTTCAAGCTGAAACAGCTCGGAACGGTTTCGCGCCTTTCACCGGCTTCCCGGCGCTGGGACGGCTCGCGGAACGGAAGCTGCAACGGGCCGACGGCCGCATCCACCCGCGAAAGGCCTCTCCATGACCCGATTCCTTCTCTCCGCAGCGTTGCTCCTTGCTCCTCTGTCCCTCGCCGGCGATCCCCCGCAGCCCGCCACCGTGGTGGAGATCGCCGTCGGTTCTCCTGATCACACCACCCTGGTGGCCGCCCTCAAGGCGGCCGACTACGTGCGCTCGCTGCAGAACGCGGGGCCCTTCACCGTCTTCGCCCCCACCAACGCCGCGTTCGACAAGCTGCCCAAGGGCACCGTGGAGAACCTGGTGAAGCCGGAGAGCAAGGAAGCGCTGCAGAACATCCTCAAGTACCACGTGGCCGTGTCCGTCTATGAGACGCGCTTCATGAAGGAAGGGATGAAGCTGGGCGTGGCGAACGGCGCGAACGTGGTGTTCCACGTGAAGGACGGGAAGACCTACGTGAACGACGCGCTGATCGTCGGCTCCGCGCGCGCCGGCAACGGCATCGTGCACATCATCGACGGGGTGCTGCTGCCGCCCGCGAAGAAGTGAAGCTCAGCCGTTGACGCTCACCCTCTCCTCTTCGGGGGAGAGGGTCTCGACCTGCCAGCGCATGCTCCCCAGCAGCGAGGCAGAGACCAGCGCCACCCCCAGGAACGCCAGCCCGCCCGAGGCGCCCGACAACGCCAGCCCGGCCTTCGTCATGCTGAAGAGCTCGCACAGCCGCAGGGCCGCCGCGGCCATCAGCGCGAAGACGCCCGCGTCGTAGCCACCCGGCCAGCGCAGCTTCTTGCCGGAGAAGCCCGGCACCATTCGCCCCGCGAAGCCCAGCACCAGCAAAGTCAGTCCGCCCAGCGTGAAGGCGTGCCGGGTGGCGTCGCGCAGCAGCGGAGGCGCCCACACCCCGAACACCTCGAGCGCGCCCCACACGCTCAGCCCCGCGAAGATCATCAGGAAGACCAGGCCCGCCTGCACCGCGCGCGGCGCCAGGTTGCCCTCGAGGGCCAGCCCGTCACCCGAGAAGGGCCGCACCGTCCAGAGGAGGAAGCCCACCGAGAGCGCGGCCCCCAGGTGCTGCAGGGCGCTGAGCCACCCGGCGTCGAACCAGGGGCTGAGCGCCCCCAGCACGGCCGCCAGTTGCCAGGCGACGAAGAGCTGCCGCTGCGCCACTTCCTTGGGCCGCTTCACGTGGAGCGTGCAGAGGCCCGCGCGCAGGAAGATGCCCCACAGCCACGAGGAGGCCCCGCCGAAGAGCGCCATCGCCCAGATCGACTCCAGCGGGACGAACAGCAGCGGTCCCCCGAGCGCCTGCCCGAGCGTCCACAAGGTGAGCAGCACCGACGCCAGCCACCACCACCCCACGCCCGCGAGGAGGAACCGCTGCAGGGCGTCGCCTGCGTCCGCCCCCTGGGGCAGAGAACGCCACAGCTTCACCAGCAGCCCGGCCCACGCCGTCATCGCCGCCAGCACCAGCAGCGCCCCGCCCACCGAGAGCC
>VFKJ01000713.1 GCA_009885595.1 Myxococcales bacterium
CGTCCTTCTGGGTCACCTTCATCGACGATCTCCCCGACGCGGAGTCAGGCCGGCTCGAGTTCGAGTTGCGCGAAGTGCGCCCTGTCAAAAAGAAGAAGCGTTAGCGCTACGTAGAAACCTGTAGCCGAAAAATTGATCAGCTCCGTCACGCCCGTACTCTGTGTGTGCAGCAAGCCCACACACGGAGAAACGACCATGAAGAAGCTCCTTTTCGCAGTGACGGTGATGTCGGGACTGGTGGCCGGCGGCGCCCTGGCGTCCTCCATCGTCCGCCCGCACCCCAGCGACGCCGAGGTGAACAAGGCGATCGACTCCCGGCTTCACGCGATGCTGGTGAAGCTCAACGCAGAGAAGAAGTGACTTCGTAAAAGGGTCGTGGTGGAAGTCGCGCCATGCCCGACATGACGTCGCTCTCCGTCGGCGACAGGCTGGTCTATCCAAACCAGGGCCTGTGCTCCGTCACGGAGATCAAGACCGAGGAAATCGCCGGTCAGAAACTCACCTTCGTCAGCCTGGTCATCATCGAGACCGGCGCCAAGGTGAAGGTCCCTCGCGAGAAGCTCGAGAAGAATGGCGTTCGCCGGGTGTCCACGGCCGACGACGTGAAGAAGGTGGTCGACTACCTCAAGAGCGATTCCGAGAAGGCCTCGCTCGACTGGAAGAAGCGCGCCCGCGAGAACACGGCGCGTCTTTCGGAAGGCGGCCTGCTGGGCCTGGCCGAAGTGGTGAAGGGACTGCAGGTGCTCTCCGAGCTGCGTCCCCTGCCCCCCAAGGAGCGCGAGCTCTACAACGACGCCCGGCACCTCTTCGTCGAGGAGCTGTCGGCGGCGATGGGCGTGCACCAGGCCGACGCGGAGGACGCCTTCGACATCCTCCTCTTCGTACCCGGCCGCGATCGCCCCAAGCGCACCGCGGAAGAGTTCGCGGGCCTCGCAGGAGAGGAAGACGAGCTCGGCCTCGAGGGCGATCTGATCGGCATCGACGGCGGCGAAGAGCCCGAGACGCCGGAGTCCGAGGTCGAGAAGGCCGAAGAGGGTGAGAGCGAAGGCGAGGGCGAAGACGAAGAGGCGCCCAAGAAGAAGCCCGCCAAGGCCGCCGCCCCCCCTGCCGCTGCCAAGGCGCCCAAGGGCAAGAAGACCCTCATCTCGGACGTCGAGGTGACGATGCCCGCCACCCTGGCGCTGACCGAGAACCTGCCCAAGAAGCGCGGCCGTCCGCCCAAGCCGAAGCCCGCGGTGGCAGAGCCGCCTCCGCCGCCCAAGAAGCGCGGCCGTCCGCCCAAGGCGAAGTAACTTTCGGAGACCATCGTGATCCGCATCTTCACGCTCGACGAGTTCGATCCCGCGCTGATCAAGGCGCTGACCAAGTCGCTCTACACGGCCTTCGGGGTCGGCTCCGAGCACAGCGGCGCCGTCACCGTGCCGCACGGCCAGCAGGAGCCGTACGACGCCAACAAGCTGCTCGACGCCATGCCCAAGCTGCAGGCGCTGGCGGACGACAAGGTGCTCTTCCTCACCAGCCGCAAGCTGGCGCCGCGCAAGCTGGTGTCGGGGGAAGCGCCGACCTTGGGGCTGTCGCGGTATGGGCAGCAGCGCGCGGTGGTCACCACGGCGACCATCAAGAACGTGGCCGACAACGTGAAGCTGCTGGCGCGCTACGCGATGCAGGAGGTGGGACACACCTACGGCCTGCACCACTGCCTCGATCCCCGCTGCGCGATGTACCCGCAGTGGACGCCGTCGTACGCGCTGGGTGAAGCGAGCTTCTGCACGTACTGCCGCGACTCGAGCGACGCGAAGATCCGCACGACGAAGTCGTGACGCAGCACGCACCATCATCTCCCTCTCCCCTTCGGGGAGAGGGTCGGGGTGAGGGGCTGATCCTCCTCGCGGTCGCCTTCCTCTCGCTGGGGTTCCAGCTCTGGCTCCCCACCACGCACGTCGGCGAGAGCGACTACCAGGCCGTCGGAAACACGCTCGCGTCAGAGCGCCAACCCGGCGACGTCGTCCTGCTCGCCCCCTGGTGGACCGAGCGCGCCCGCATCTACGTGCCCGAAGGAACCCCCGTCGTCGGCTACCAGGGCAGCGACGCCGACCCGCTCGAGCGCTACCCGCGCATCTGGGTGCTCTTTGAGCCGCGCCAACCGAACGCAGGCCTGGGCGCGTTCGAGCGCGCCTTCCTGCCCTCGCGCACGCCGCTGGGTGAAGAGCGCCCCTTCGGCAACCTGCGGCTGCGGCTCTATCAAAACGGCCGCTACCGCCCGCTCACGGTGGACGCCGCCGAGGTGCTGGGCAGCGGAGCCGCGCAGGTCTACCTCGAGTCTCCCGACGGCAACCGCCAGCCCTGTGGATCGACGGGTGCGGGCTACCGCTGCCCCAACAACAAGCTGGTGGCGAGGGAATGGCACGAGGTGCACTTCGCGCCGTACCAGTGCGTGAAGCTGGAAGCGCCGGGCAGCTCGACGCGGGTGGTGGTGGAGTTCACCGCGCCCGCTTCCGACGCGAGCGCGCTGAGCGCGGGCTACATCTGGGAATACGGCGCGCACCGCGAGAACACCACCCCGACGACGGTCTGGCTCGAGGTGAACGGCCAGGCGCAGACGCTCGAGTTGCCGGTCGGTGACGAGCTGATGCACCGGCTGGAAGGCCCTCCGTTGCCCGAGGGCGCGAAGGTACGCATCGCGTTGGCTTCGGGGAACCCGACGGCGCGAGTGGTGTGCGTGGTGATGACCGGCTCGCGGAGGTCGCCATGAGCGCCACCGTCTCCCTCTCCCCTGCGGGGGAGAGGGTCGGGGAGAGGGTTAGCGATCGTCGCATCGCCTGGACGCTCTTCCTCGGCGGCTTCCTCATCCTCCTCGCCACCGAAAAAGGCATCGGCTTCGGTCGCGACGAGAGCGTCTACTTCCACGCGGCCGAGAGCCACGCGCGTTGGTTCCAGCTGCTCTTGACCTCGCCGACCGCCGCCTTCAGCGACGCGTCGATCACGCAGTTCTACGAGTTCAACCACGAGCACCCGGCGTTGATGAAGAACCTGTTCGGGATCTCCTACGTGGTGTTCCACGAGAAGCTGGGCCTGCTGCGCCCCGCGGGCGCCTTCCGCCTTCCCGCCTTCCTCTTCGCCGCGTGGATGCTGCCGCTCATCTTCGGACTCTCCCGGCGGCTCTTCGGGCAGGGGGCGTCGATCTTCGCCGCCATCTCCTTCCTCCTGGTTCCGCGGCAGTTCTTCCACAGCCACCTCGCGGCCTTCGACGTGCCGATCGCCACCATGTGGGTGCTGACGATCTACTGCTTCGTCGAGGCGCTCGAGAAACCGCGCTGGTGGCTCTACACCGGGCTCGCCTTCGGAGCGGCGCTGGGCGCGAAGCACAACGCCTGGTTCATCCCGGTGACGCTGGTGCCCTTCATTCTCTGGCGCGGCTGGCAGCTGACCCGGCCGAGCCCGGAAGCGCGCGGGCTCTTCTTCGGCATCAACGGCGTGTTCGTCTTTGGCGGGCTGCTCTACGGGGTGATGGTCGCGGTGATGGGGGCGCAGAAATTTCAGTCGACCTTCGAGGTGCAGAGCCCGCAGTTCGGCCTCTTCGTGATCGTCTGCGCGATCGGCGCCTGGCTCACCTGGCGGCTGCGCGCGGTGAACGTGGACGCCTTCCGCGCGATCGCGCCGCTGGTGGCGATGGCGATTCTCGGGCCGACGATCTTCTACCTGCACTGGCCCTACCTCTGGCACCACCCGGTGGATCGCACGGCCTGGTACCTCGCGTTTCACCTCACCCACAACCACTACACCTGGTTCTACCTGGGCGAGCTGCTGCGGGCCCCGCCCTTCCCGCTCCTGTACGTGGTGAACGTGACGGGGTTGACGGTGCCCTCGCCGATCTTCGTGGCGATGATCTTCGGCTTCGGCTGGCTCCTCGTGCGCGCGTTCCGGAAGCAGTCGACCGGCTACGAGTTCATTCTCGCGGCGAACGCGGTGATGTCGATCGCGCTCATCAGCCACCCGAACGTCCCGCACTTCGGCGGCGTGAAGCACTGGTTCCCCTCGATGCCCTTCCTCGCGGTGCTCGCCGCCGGCTCGTTGGAGCGAGGCGCGAGGGGACTCTCTTCCTGGATGCTGCCGAAGTGGAAAGCCGCCACCGCGCCGCGGGTGCTGGCAGCCCTGGCGATCTCGATGAGCGCGCCGGCGGTGATCGCGACCGCGCGCGTCTACGAGTACGGCACCAGCGCCTATTCAGAGGCAGCCGGTGGACTCCCGGGGGCGGCCTCGCTGGGGATGCAGCGGCAGTACTGGGCGAACAACCTCACGGGCGTGCTCCCGTGGCTCAACGCGAACGCGGCGCCGAACGAGCGGGTGTACTTCCACGAGAACCACGGCGGTCAGATCGCCGACAACAAGCGCAACGGCCTGCTGCGCGCGGACATCGTGGCGGTCGGCGCTCCCCACGAGGCGAACCTCGCCATCTACCAGTACCACCAGGAATTTCGGGAGCAGGAGTTCAACATCTGGCAGGCGTTGGGGACCCAGCGGCCGGTCTATGGGCTGTACCTCGACGAGACGCCGCAGATCGTCATCTACCGACGCGGCCATCGATAGCGCGGCCCCGGAAGACATGTGAAGGTCCGCGCCATGCGTTCACTCCTCATCGCTGGGTTGCTCCTCGGCGCGGTCGCCTGTGAGAAGCCGCAGGTCGTCGCCACCAGGCGCGCCGCGATCAACCGCACCGGCGGCACCACGTTCGAGCTCGTCCCCGCCGAGGGCCAGCACGGGTACTGCCTCGCGTACACGGTGTCGAAGAGCGGGCTGACCCGGCAGCTGACGATGTCGCGCACCAATCAGTCCTACGAGTGCGCGGCCGGCCGGCCCATCGGGGGCCACCCGTACAAGGTGCCGCTCAGCGAGGGCCCGGTGAAGGTGTTCGTCTTCTTCACCAGCCAGCCGGTGAACGCGGCGTCGATCTCCCAGCAGATCCTCGACGCGCCCAATCGGCAGTCGCTCTCGGTGATGAACATGCGACTGCCCGGCCAGGCCAGCCTCGAGGTGCTCGACTTCGCGCCCGAGGAAGACGTGGCACCCGAGGTCGGCTCGCTGGTGGAAGCCGACGCCGGCGTGGTGACCGTGGACGCGGGCCAGCAATAACCCTCATGCGCGCGGCCCTCATCTGCTTCGCCGCGCTCGCCCTGAGCGGGTGCACCAAGGACAAGCTCAGCGGCAAGGGCTGCCAGGAAGACACCGACTGCGGTTCTCCTGCGAGCGCGTATCGCTGCGAGGCGCAGACGGGCGTTTGTTACTGCCGCACCGACCAGGCGTGCCCGGGGGCGCAGTTCTGCAACAACGCCGGCTTCTGCCAGGACCGCTCGGGCTGCGCGACCAACCTCGACTGCGCCGATCCGTCGACCTACTGCGACACGGGCAGCGGGCAGTGCGTGCCCACCGGCCGCTGCACCACGGACATTCAGTGTGAGCTCGGCCAGGTCTGCGAGACGAACCGCGGGAGCTGCATTCCGGGGTGCCGGCGTGATGGTGACTGCCCGGGAACGAGCTGCCGCTGCGGTGAGCTCCCCTGCGCGTGCACGGGCACCACGCCCGAGGAGCTGGCGCGCTGCGCGGTGGGCGTGTGCGACTCGAACTTCTGCAGCGACGAGTCGTTCTGCCGCTTCGGCGAGCTGTGTGGAATTCCCGAGGACGCGGGGGTGACGCGCAACCAGTGCTACAGCGACTACGACTTCGATCGCCGGCCGTACTGCGCGCGGTGCACCTCGGGCGGGGGCACCGACACCTGCGGGCGGGGCGCGAACTTCTGCATCATCGACACCCGCACGGCCTCGACCTACTGCGGAGCGGATTGCAGCGCGGGGCAGCAGTGCCCGCGCGGGTACGGCTGCCGGGACATCCGGGTGGTGTTCACGAGGTGGCAGTGCAGCGCCACCCTCGCCTGCCCGGGAGATCCGAGCCTGCCGTGCACCGGCGACGGCGACTGCCAGCGCGGGGGGACGTGCGTGAAGCCGGCGGGCGCGGCGAACGGATCCTGCGCCGGGCAGTGCGTGCTGCGTGAGGGGAGCTCGTTCGGGTACTGCAGCTGCCAGGTAAATGAAGACTGCGCGGCCGAGACCTGCAGCATGGGCGAGTGCACCATCACCCGGCGCAAGTGCGTGAACGACGATCAGTGCAAGACCATCCGCTGCGTGGACTTCGAGGGGATCGGCGCGTGTCTGATTGGGCAGAACTGCACGCCGAGCAACGGGCTGACCTGCGTCGAAGTGCAGTGACGCGGGCGCTCAGATGCGGATCAGCTCCAGGTCGGGATCCAGCCGACGCAGATCGTCGACGTCCGAGGTCACGGCGCACACGCCCCGTTCGCGGGCCAGCAACACCACCGACGCATCGATGACGTCGCGGGTCTTGGTGAGGCCGCAGAGCTGGCCAGCCGCCCGGGCCTGAGCGTCGGTCAAGAGAGCGACCTCGATGAGCGCCGAGTTGAGCAGCTGCGCCAGCCGCGCCTGCTTCTTGCCGTTGCGCCACGACTGTCCGACGACCCCCGCGGGCACCTGAAGCCGGAGCTCGAGCTCGAGCGCGCGCGCCACCAGCGCCACCATCACCCGGTCTCCGCGCTCGAACGCGATGAGCGCGCCGGTGTCGAGCACCGCGCCGTTCACGCGCGCCTCCTCCTCGACGCGGGGCGCAGCAGCACCTTGTCGGCCGCCTTCCGCTCCTTCGCGGTCAGCGGGCCGCCGCTCTCTTCGAGCATCTCGGTGAGGAGCCGTGCGAGGTCGTCCATCGTCGACTTCTGCTCCAGCGCCGCGGTGATGTAGGCGCTCAGGGAAGTGGCGTGCTCGCGCTTGGCCGACCTGCGCGCTCTGGCGAGGATCTCAGCCGGGATGGACACGGCCAGTTTCTCGGTGGTCATACCCTTGATACTACCAACCCCGACTCGCAGCGTCCCCTCCGCACGCCGCGGTGCGTCGGAAAGGTCTCACTGGTACTCGAGAGAGGTGGCGCCGTTCGCCAAGCGTGCTACCCATGGTGGCTCGCTCGAACTGAAGAGGCTCCCCCTGAAACGCGCCGTCATCGCCGCCACCGGCCTGTACACCCCGCCGTACGCCATCTCGAACGAAGAGCTCGTCGCGGCGTTCAACGCCTACGTCGCGAACTTCAACGCCCAGCACGCCCCGGAGATCGCCGCCGGGCAGGTGCAGGCGCTGCTGCCCTCGTCGCCCGAGTTCGTGCACAAGGCCTCGGGGATCAAGTCGCGCTTCGTGATGAACAAGTCCGGCATCCTGGACCCGGCGATCATGCGGCCGGTGATCCCCGAGCGCTCGAACGACGAACTCTCGGTGCTGGCGGAGATGGCGGTCGCCGCCGCGAAGGACGCGATCGCCGCGTGGGGCAAGCCGGTGAGCGAGATCGGCACGGTGCTCTGCGCATGTTCGAACATGCAGCGGGCCTACCCCGCGATGGCGGTGGAGATTCAGAACGCCCTGGGGATCGAGGGCTTCGGCTTCGACATGAACGTCGCGTGTTCGTCGGCGACGTTCGGGCTCAAGACGGCGGTGGACTTCATCGCGTCGAATCCGAACAAGGCCGTGCTGATGGTGAACCCGGAGATCTGCTCGGCGCACCTGAACTTCAAGGACCGCGACAGCCACTTCATCTTCGGCGACGTGGCGACCGCGGTGATCCTCGAGTCCTCGACGCGCGCCGGAGCAGGCGGCTGGGACATCCTCGGCACGAAGTTGAAGACCCAGTTCTCGAGCAACATCCGGAACAACTTCGGGTTCCTGAACAACGCCGCCCCAGAGGGAATCGGGAAGCCCGACAAGCTCTTCGTTCAGCAGGGCCGCAAGGTCTTCAAGGACATCGTGCCGGTGGTCAGCGAGATGATCCTCGCGCACGCCGCTGAGCTCGGGCTCAACCAGACGTCGCTCAAGCGGCTGTGGTTGCACCAGGCGAACGTCAACATGAACGACCTCATCGCCCGGCGCGTGCTCGGGCGTGATCCCACGCCGGAAGAGAACGTGGTGGTCATCGACACCTACGCGAACACCTCGTCGGCGGGCTCGATCATCGCGTTCCACCTGCACCAGGGCGGCTTCGCCGAGGGGGAGATTGGCCTCATCTGCTCGTTCGGCGCGGGCTATTCCGCGGGCACGGTGTTCGTTCGCAAGCGCAGCTGAGGGCGGGGGGACTTCAGGGGAAGAGCTTGTTGAGCTTCTTCACCAAGTCCGGGGTGAGCTTCTCGACCACGCTCAGCGCCTTCATGTTTTCGCTCACCTGCTCCGGCTTCGTCGCGCCGGTGATCACCGTGCTCACGTTCGGGTTCTTCAGACACCACGCGATCGCCAGCTGCGCGCGGGTGACGCCGAGCTCCTTGGCGATGGGCTCCAACTCCTTCACCTTCGCGAGCACTTCCTTCGTCACCATCTTGTCCTTGAGCCACTCGTACTGCTTCTGCGAGAAGCGCGAGCCTTCCGGCACCCCGCTGTCGTACTTGCCGGTGAGCACGCCCGACGCGAGCGGGCTCCAGATGGTCGAGCCGTAGCCGTAGTCCGAGAACAGGGTCGCGTACTCGCGCTCGAAGCGCTCGCGGGCGAGCAGGCTGTACTGCGGCTGCTCCATCACCGGCGGCGTCAGGCCCAGCTCCCGGGCTAGCTTGATCGCCGCGATGATCTCGGCGGCGCTCCACTCGCTGGTGCCCCAGTAGAAGAGCTTCCCCTGCTTGATGAGGATGTCGAACGCGCGCACCGTCTCTTCGATCGGCGTGTTCGGATCAGGTCGGTGGCAGAACGCGAGGTCGAGGTAGTCCACCTGCCAGCGCTTCAGCGCCGCGTGGAAGCCCTCGATCACGTGCTTGTGCGAGAGGCCGATGTCGTTGGGCCCCTCGCCGCCCCAGAAGAGCTTGGTGGAGAGCACCAGCGACTCGCGCCGCCAACCGACCTGCTGCAGCACCCGCCCCATCGAGCGCTCGGCCTCGCCCTTCGCGTACACCTCGGCGCCGTCGAAGAAGTTCACGCCCTGCTCGTACGCCGCGACCATGCACGCCTTCGCCGCGTCGTCGCCCACCTGCCCCCCGTAGGTCACCCAGGATCCCAGCGAGAGCTCACTCACCTTCAGCCCGGTCTTGCCCAAACGCCTGTAGTTCATGTGCCCCATATAATAGACGCGCGGCGTGCCGCCCCCGAGACCGACGCTGGAACAGCTGGCCCGCTACTCCGAAGCCTTCAACGAGAGCACCACGCTCGGACACTTCGGGATGAAGGTGCGCTTCCCCGACCTCGACACCGTGGAGGTCATCCTCGAGCCCGTGCGGCCTGAGCAGCGTGGCGGCCTCGGGAGTGACGCGGTGAACGGCGGCGTGCTGGCGGCGATGTTCGATCTGGTGATCGGCTGCGCTCCGGCGCTGGTCGATCCCACGAAGCGATCGGCGACCGTGCAGCTGTCGATGAACTTCATGAACGCGGTGCGCGGTGATCGCATCGTCGCGCGATCGCATGTCACTCGCGCCGGCGAGAAGCTCGTGTTCGCGGCGGCCAGCCTCTTCGACAGCGAGGGCCAGGAGTGCGCGTCTGCCACCGGGCTGTCGCGGTTGTCTTCCCTTCCCTGGGCTGCGGGCGGGACCCCGGCCGTGAACTGAAAGAATGACCTTCGAGACGCGCGCGGAGCTGTTTGCGTGGCTCGAGCAGCAGGGGCTGGCCCACGTCGCGCGCTTCAATCTGGAGGCGGCGGCTCCGGCGATCGAGCCAGCGTCGTGGAAGGAGCTGCACCGGATCGGCGCGCGACGGAGGCTGATCGAGCTCGCGTGCACGGAGTCGATCGCCAAGGCGAGCGAGTGGCTCTCGAAATCTCCGCTGCAGGCTGCGCTGCCCGGCGTGGTGGCGGCGTTCATCGAGCGCGAACGCGTGGCAGCAGAGCGGGCGCGCGGCGAGGCGGCACAGCGACTCGAGGTGCCGGCGCGCGGAGTGGAGGTGCATGCGCGGCTGCTCGAACTGCGTGCGCGGATTCCGCCGTCGATCGCGCCC
>VFKJ01000288.1 GCA_009885595.1 Myxococcales bacterium
CCCCCGCGGAGTCCACGTAGAAGAGATCGATCTCCGGGTTCGAGGGGTAGATGCCCGCGATGATGAAGCCGTCGCCTGCCTGCGCGAAGTCCACGTCCGAGTAGCTGAGCGAGGTGACCGAGCTGCCTGCGCCAAAGGGCGCGCCAGCGGTGTCCAGCTTCTGAAACGAGATGCCGCTGATGCCCGCGCCCATGACCAGCGCTCCGGCGGCAAGCGCGTCCGTCCCGCTGCCGTTGACTCCCCCTGCACAGCTGGCGGCCGAATAGTAATAGGGGTGCACTTCGAGGTCCTGAAACGCGGTGGTGCCGACGTTGGTGGTCGAGGTGAGCACCGGCTCGTCGCTGATGCCGTCGCAGTCGTTGTCGAGGCCGTCGCAGCTGGCCGCCGTGGGGTTACCCGCGACCGCGTTGCACACCACGCCCGTGCCCGCCCCGTTGCACACGTTGCTGCCGCTGCGCAGGCACACGCCCACGCCCGCACTGCAGGAAGTGCCCAGGCCGGTGAAGCCCTCGTCGGTGGTGCCGTTGCAGTCGTCGTCCCGGCTGTTGCAGGTCTCGGTGGTGGGGGCCACGTTGCGCAGGCACACCACCGAAGCCGACTGGCAGGTGAGCGTGCCGGGCGCGCAGACGCCCGATTGGCCGGTGCTGCAGGCGCCGCCGCCGCCCGGGTTTCCTTCGTCGGTGCCCCCCGCGCAGTTGTCGTCCACGCCGTTGCACGACTCCGCCGCCGTGGGCTTGATGGCCGAGTTGCCGTCGTTGCAGTCCGTGTTGCTCGTCACCCGGCCCGCGACCGGCCCGCAGGAGACGACCGCCGCCGAGCCGCTGGCCCCGAAGCCGTCGCTGTCCGCGTCCACGTAATAGCTCTGCGTGGGCAGGCCCTCGTCGATGCCGTTGATGCAGTTGTCGTTGATGCCGTTGCAGAGCTCCGCGACCCCGGGGTGGACGTTGATGTTGGCGTCGTTGCAGTCGGTGTTGTTGGTCACCTTCCCGCTCACCGCCGCGCAGGACGTCTGCACCGAAGCGCCGCTGGCGCCGTAGCCGTCCCCGTCGACGTCCGGGTAGTACGAGAGCACCGTGAGGCCTTCGTCGACGAGCATGTCGCAGTCGTCGTCGAGCTGGTTGCAGGTCTCGGTGGCCGTCGGCTTGATGGCCGGGTTGGTGTCGTTGCAGTCGAGGTTGTTGGTGACTCGACCGGAGATGGCGCTGCACGAAGCCTGCGCCACCGAGCCCGAAGCGCCGTAGCCGTCGCCGTCGTTGTCCACGTAGTAGTTCTGCGTGGCCACGTTCTCGTCGATGCCGCCTACGCAGTTGTCGTCGATGCCGTTGCACAGCTCCAGCGCGCCGGGGCGAATCGAGGCCTGGGTGTCGTTGCAGTCGGTGTTGTTGGTGACGCGGCCGCTCACCGGACCGCACGAGGAGACCGCCGTGGAGCCCGAGGCGCCGGCCCCGTCTGCGTCGGCGTCGAGGTAGTAGCTCTGCGTCGCCAGGTCCTCGTCGATGCCGCCCACGCAGTTGTCGTCGAGGGCGTTGCAGACCTCGGTGCGGCTGGGGTTGACGCCTGCGTTGGCGTCGTTGCAGTCGGTGCGGTTCGTCACCCGGCCCGCGATGGGCGTGCAGCTGCGCTGCGCGGCGGCGATCGCCGAGCCAAAGGTGTCGCCGTCGGCGTCGGGGTAGTAGTCGACGAACGTGAGGCCCTCGTCCGTCTGGGCGTTGCAGTTGTCGTCAATGGCGTTGCAGGTCTCCGGCGCGGTCGGCTTCACCGAAGGGTTGGCGTCGTTGCAGTCGGTGTCGTTGGTCACCTTGCCGGCGACCTGTGCGCAGGCCGACTGGACCGTGGCGGTGGAGGCCCCGAAGCCGTCGCCGTCCCCGTCCGTGTAGTAGCTGAGGAAGGTCAGCCCGTTGTCGGTGCCGCCGCTGCAGTCGTCGTCGACGCCGTTGCACACCTCGGTCGCGGTCGGCTTCACCATCGCAGAGGCGTCGTTGCAGTCGTTCGCGTTGATCACCTTGCCGGGCACCGGGACGCAGGAAGACTGCGCCGCCGCGCCTTGCGCGCCAAAGCCATCGCCGTCCGTGTCGGGGAAGTACGAGACGAAGGTGAGGCCCTCGTCGACCTGGGTGTCGCAGTCGTCGTCCGTGCCGTTGCAGACCTCAGGCGCGCCGGGCTTCACGGTGGCGCTCGCGTCGCTGCAGTCGCTGTTGTTGTCCACCTTGCCGGGCATGGGCGCGCAGCTGCTCTCGGCCTGGGCGCTGGCGTCGCCGAAGCCGTCGCCGTCCACGTCGGGGTAGTAGCTGACGTACGCGATGCCGTTGTCCATCTGGCCGTCGCAGTTGTCGTCGGCCTTGTTGCAGAGCTCGACCGCGCCCGGCTTGATGGTGGGGTTGTTGTCGTTGCAGTCGGCGGGGTTGCTCACCCGTCCCTGCACCGAGGTCTGGCACGAGTTGATCGGCGTCGAGCTGGCAGCGCCGTAGCCGTCTCCGTCGCCGTCCAGATAGAAGTCCTGGAACGGGAGCCCGTTGTCGCGCGTGCCGTCGCAGTCGTCGTCGAGGGCGTTGCAGACCTCGGCCTGGCCCGGGCGGATCGCGGGCTCGGCGTCGTTGCAGTCACCGGACTGGGTGACCGCGCCGGCCGGAGGGCCTTTGCAGCCCTCGCCCACCTTCACCGCGCCGACGCCGTCACCATCACCGTCCTGGTAATACGCGACGACAGGCAGGCCTTCGTCGAGCTGGCCATTGCAGTTGTCGTCCTGGCCGTTGCACAGCTCGAGGGCGCCCGGGTAGGCGCCAGGCTCGCGGTCGTTGCAGTCGAGGTTCGTCTCCTGCGTGCAGTCGCCGGTGCCGGCGAAGCCGTCTCCGTCGTTGTCGAGGCAGACGGTGGTGGGCAGGACGGTGTTGCCGGCGTCGACCACCGGGGTCACTGGCGGCGCCTTGCCGCATGCGATCAACGTGAGTGCGACGGACAGCACTAGACGGCGAGTCATCAGGGGTCCCCGGGAAGGCTCCCCTGTAGCCGATGCCCTGTCGTGTGGGCAAACCCGCGACCACGGGGGATGTCTCCCCAGCGAATCACGGGTGTTGCGATACAAGGCGGGCGTGTCCCGGGTGCTCTTCATCGAGAACCACGACTCGTTCTCGTGGAACGTCCTCGAGGCGCTGCCCTTTGCGCGCGGCGAGCTCGAGGTGGTGTCGGCGCCCCAGGCCTGGGCCGCGCTGGATCACGCGGAGCTGGTGGTGATGGGTCCGGGGCCGACCGATCCGCTGCGGGCGGGCCTGGTGGAGCTGGTGCACGAGGTGGCGCGCCGACGATTGCCGTTCCTGGGGGTGTGCCTGGGCCATCAGGCGCTGGGGCTGGCGTTCGGGGCCGTGCTGGTGCGCTCGGTGCCTACGCACGGCAAGCGCGCGGTGGCCACCTTCGCCGGCTCGACCCGTTTCCCCGGCATCGAGGGCGCGCTCGAGGTGATGCGCTACCACTCGCTCTCGCTGACCGAGGTGAAGTCGCCGCTGCGCGAGGTCGCCAGGCTCGCGGACGGCACGGTGATGGCGATCGAGCACGAGTCGTTGCCGATGGCGGGCGTGCAGTTCCACCCTGATTCGTTCGGGACGCCGCGGGGCCGCGAGCTGCTGGCCTCGTTCTTCGGGAAGAGCGCCAGCGAACTCAAGACACCTGTTCCCCTCTCCCCCAAGGGGGGAGAGGGTCAGGGAGAGGGGAAGACCCTGTCCTCGCTCCTCCACCACGAGTCCTTCGCGCTGCTGGCGCCGGGCTACGCGGATCACGGCTACTGGACGCTGCTCGAGAATCTCCACGAGCACCCCGCGGGCGAGCTCTGGTTCGCGACCGCCGAAGGCAAGCCGCGCCGCTTCCAGGGCACGCGACGGCTGATCGATCTCCAGCTCGATCTCCCCGCGAAGCCGCTCGAAGTTCGCCTCGACGACAGCGGCTACCTCGAGAAGGTGACCACCATTCGCGAGCAGATCGCCGCAGGTGACGTCTACCAGGTGAACCTCACCCTCCGCGCGGAGCTGAGCGGGGCAGACGGCGCGCAGCTGCTGTCGAATCTCTGCCGCAGAGCGGTCCCCCGCTTCGCCGCCTGGGTGAAGCATCCGGAGCTCGGCGAGTTGGTCTCCGCCAGCCCGGAGCTGCTGGTGGAGATTCTACCCCTCTCCCCGACCCTCTCCCCCGCGGGGGAGAGGGAGATACGTGCCGAGCCGATGAAAGGCACCGCGCCCGCCGGCCAGCGCGCCTGGCTCGAGCGCAGCGACAAGGACCGCGCCGAGCTGGCGATGATCACCGATCTCCTGCGCGACGATCTCCACCGCCTCTGCGAGCCCGGCACCGTGCACGTGCGCAACGCGCAGCGAATGATCGAGCTCCCCTACGTGGTGCAGGCCGTCGCCGACGTCGAAGGCGTC
The DNA here is from genome assembly GCA_009885595.1 of Myxococcales bacterium. GTDB lineage: Bacteria > Myxococcota > Myxococcia > Myxococcales > Myxococcaceae > Archangium_A. The sequence continues at coordinate 4,407 of VFKJ01000288.1, forward strand.
CTCCGCGAGGGCGTGACGCTCGAACGAGTGCTCGAGGTGGTGCACCCCGGAGGCTCGGTCACCGGAGCGCCCCGCGAAGCTGCCCTGCAGACCATCGCGCAGCTCGAGCTCACCCCCAGAGGCGCCTACTGCGGAACGCTCGGGCTCGAGACCGGCAGCACTTCCCGCTTCGCGCTCCTCATCCGCACCGCGGAACGGGAAGGCGCCAGCTGGCGCTACGGCGTGGGCAGCGGCATCACCTGGGACTCGGATCCGCGCGCGGAGCTCGACGAGGTGCGCCTCAAGCTCGGCGCCCTCGACGCCAGCTGACTCTGGAAGGTCCGCCTCGAGCTGCGCCCTCTGACACAATGAGCGGCGGTGAAGGTCGGCCGGTACACGCTGGTGGGCAAGCTGGGCGCGGGCGCGATGGCCGAGGTGTTTGCCGCGAAGCTCGAGGGGCCCGGTGGCTTCAGCCGCCGGGTGGCGATCAAGCGCATCCGCCCGCACCTCATTCGCCACCCGGGCATCTACGACATGCTCGTCACCGAGGGCCGGCTCGCCGCGGTGCTGGAACACGGCGCGATCCTGCAGGTGTACGAGCTGCTGGAAGAGGGCGGCGAGTTCGGCCTGGTGATGGAGTACGCCGACACCGGCACGCTCCAGCGCCTGATCGAGGGCGCGCGGGCGCAGGGCCGCCCGGTGCCCTGGACGGTGGTCGCCGCCATCGGCGTCGAGCTCGCCTCGGCGCTCGCGTACGCGCACCAGCTCACCGACGTGGGCGGCACCCGGCTCGAGGTGGTGCACCGCGATCTCTCGCCGACCAACGTCCTCCTCACCTCGAGCGGCGGCGTGAAGCTGGCCGACTTCGGCATCGCGGCGGCCCGCGGCGCGCTCGAGCGGGGCCTCGCGGGCGAGGTGCTGGGCAAGCAGCACTACATGCCGCGCGAGCAGGCGCTGGGGCTGCCGGCGACCCCGAGCGTCGATGTCTTCGCGCTGGGCGCGGTGCTGTACGAGCTGGCGACCTCGCAGAAGGCCTTCCCTGGCGGGCACCTCGCCGCGCTGGAGAAGCACACCCCGCGGCCCCGCATCTCGGCGCTCATCGCCGGCTTCCCTCCGGCGCTGGAGGCGGCGATCGAGCTGGCGTTGTCCGACGATCCTGCGGGCAGGCCGAGCGCGGGAGAGCTCGGCGCGATGCTGCGCCGCGTTCAGGATCCCCTCGACGGAGGCCTCGCCCGCTACTTCGCCGCCGTGGCGCCCAAGCTCACGCCTGCGCCGCTCGAAGATCGACACGCCGCGGTGACCCCGGTCGCCTCGCGCCCGGTGCTGCGCTCGCCCCTGAAGATCATCGGGCGCGCGGCCGAGGTCGCGGTGCTGCTCGAGCGCTTCTCGTCCGGGGTGCGCGCGGTGACGCTGGTGGGCGCGCCGGGCATGGGCAAGTCGGCGGTGGCGATGCACCTGGTCGCCGCGCACGCCGAGCGGTGGCCTCGTTGCTGGGTGGCCTCGCTCGATCACGTCAAGCCGCCCTGGGGCCTCGCGCTCGCGACCAGCCGCGCGCTGGAAGTGCCGCTCGACACCAGCGGCTCTCCCGCCGTCGCCCTGGAGCGCCTCGGAGAAGCGCTCGCCGCCCACACCCGCCTCGAGCGCGGAGTGCTGGTGCTCGACGGCGCCGACGCGTTCGGCGCGGCGCTGCGGCTCGCGGTGCCCGGCTGGCTCGAGAAGGCCCCGAACCTGGATCTGCTGGTGGTGTCCAACGAGCGGCTGGGCTTCGGCGAGGCCGTGCAGCTCGGCCCGCTGCCCCCAGCCCCCGCCGCCGAGCTGTTCCGGCTGCACCTCGAGCGTCCGCTCACGGAAGGCGAGGCGCCCGTGCTCGCCGAGGTGGTGGAGAAGCTCGAAGGCGTGCCGCTGGCCATCGAGCTGGCGGCCTCCGCGATCGGAAAGGCGCCGCTCACGGGGCTGCTGGCGAACCTCGACGCGGGCGCGCCCCTCGCCTCCACCCCCGCGCTGCAAGAGGCGCTGGCCTCGTCGCTGGCCCGGCTGAGCGGGCCGGAGACCGCCGCGTTCGAGCAGCTCTCGGTCTTCTCCGGGGGCTTCACCCTCGCCGCGGCCGGGGCAGTGCTCGAGCTGCCCGACGCGTCGCCCGCGGTGGAGGTGCTGCTCGATCGCCTGCTGCAGCGCTCGCTGGTGCGCAGGCTGCCGGGCCTCAGCGTGCGCTTCGGGCTCTACGAGGTGCTGCGCGCGTGGGGGGTGTCCCGGCTCACCGCCAGCGGGGCCTGGGCGCGGGCCACCGAGCGCCACGCCGGGTATTTCCTGCACGAGGGCTCGCGCTGGGCCGCCGCCGCCCGGGGCCGCCTCGCCGGCACCGTCGCCGACACCTTGCTGGGCGAGCTGCAGAACCTGCTGGTGGTGCACCAGCGCGCGCTCGAGGCGCTCCCGATGGGTCCCACCGAGATGTCGAACGCGCTCACCGCGGCGTTGGCCCTCGAGCCCGCCCTCTCGCTGCGCGGTCCGCATGGGCTGTTGCTCTCGTTGCTCGACTCGGCCCTCGCCGCGGCCGACGTCCACGGCGTCCACCCGCCGTTGCTGGCCCGCGCGCGCATGCTGCGGGGAAACCTGCTGCGCGATCTGGGGCGCCTCGAGGACGCGGCGATCGATCTCGATCAAGGGCTGCAGATCGCCCTCGACGTCGGCGACGAGCGGCTCGAGGGCCTCGGCCGCGGGCTGCGCGCGAGCGTGCTCATCGAGCAGACGCGCTTCGAGCTGGCGGGCGCCGATCTGACCCGCGCGCTCGAGCTGGCGCGCAGCCGCTCAGATCGACGCGAAGAGGCCCGGGCCGTGGGCCAACGCGCGCTGCTGGCGCTGGAGCAGGGCCAGCTCGACGAAGCGCTGGCGCTCTACCGCGAGGCCTCGCGCCAGCTGACCGAGCTGGGCGATCGCCGGCTCGAGGCGATTGGCTCAGGCCACCTGGGCAGCCTCTATCTCGAGCTGGGGCAGACCGCCGACGCGCGCGCCTGCTACGAGGTGGCGGTGTCGCTGCTCTCGGTGGTGGGCGACTTGCGGTCCACCGCGCTCTTCACCGGCTACCTCGCGCTGGTCGACTTCAAGGAAGGCGCGCTCGAGCGGGCGGGCAAGGGGCTGGAGAAGGCCACCGCCGGCCTCTCGGAGATCGGTGAGGCGCGGTTCCGGGCGCTCTTCGAGGCGTGCCTGGGCGCGGTGCGGGCACGGCAGGGCGAGCTCGACGCTGCCCGCAAGCTGTTCGACGGAGCGCAGGCGCGGCTGACGGAACTGGGCGAGACCGCGTTCCTCGAGGCGGTGGCAGTGCATCGCCACCACGTCGCGCGCGCGCTGGGAGAGCCGGTGCCCGCGCAGCCCGGGCAGACGCTGCGCGACAACGACGTCCGCCTGGCGTGGGTGCTGCTGAAGGAACACGGGCCGCTCAGGCCGAACGGAGCGGGCTGATCAGCGACGCGGCGGGGGGGGCTTCACCGGAGGCCGCGCCCCACTGGGCGGCGTCCCCGGCTTGCGGCCCACCTGCAGCGGGTTCTGCTTGATGGCGGTGGAGTTTGGATCGGCGGCTTCCTCTTCCATCATCGAGTCGCTCACCTCGACGCTGGCCTCGTCCTGGTGAGCGTCTTCGTCGCCGGTCTCGCGCGCGGAGTCTGAGGTGGGCTTCTTCGCCAGCAGCGGGTTGCGCGTGGGCGGCGGGGTGGCGTCATCGCGATTGGCGGGCGTCACGGCGGTCCGGGACGAAGGCAGCGCCTGCGCCGAGGGCCGCGCGGCCGCCTGCGAGCGCGCAGGCTGGGGCGTGGGGCCTGCCGGGGCCGCCGCCTTCCCAGCGGCCTTCGCCTTCGCCTCGGCCTTGAGCTTCGCCTCGAACGCCTTCCACTCGTCATGCACCGAGTCGGGGTCGGGCATGTGCTTCTCGCGGTACTTCAGCGACGGCGCCCAGTGCGTGGTGACGTTTTCCCCGAGGCCGTGGATCAACGGCGGCGGGGGCAGCCCGTACGTGCGCGGATCGAAGAACTCGTCGGTGAGATCCTCGAACCCGTAGGCGCGCGCCTTGGCGATGAAGGAGGGGAGAATGCCGGTGGGCGCGTGGTACCCGAGAATTTGGCCGTCCTCGTCCTTGGTGACCGGAATGAACAGCCACAGGTCCTGCGTGCGGTAGTCGCCCTTCTCGTTGAGCGGCTGCACCTCGGAGACCGCGATCGTCTTGCGGCTACCGTCCTGCAGGCGCTCGCAGCACACGACGAAGTTGATGGCCGAGGCCACCTGCGCGCGCACGGCGACCATGGGCAGCTCGACGCCTGACATCAGGCACAACGACTCGAGGCGGCGCAGCGAGTCAGTCGGGGTGTTGGCGTGCACGGTGGCCATCGAGCCGCCGTGGCCGGTGTTCATCGCCTGCATCAGGTCGAACGCCTCACCGCCGCGGACTTCGCCGACCACGATGCGGTCGGGCCGCAGACGCAAGGCCGACATCAGCAGGTGACCCATCGTCACTTCGCCCTTGCCGAACTTGTCCGGGGGCCGCGACTCGAACGCCACCAGGTGATCCTGCTGCAGCTGGAGCTCGGCCGAGTCTTCGATGGTGAGGATGCGCTCTTCGTTGGGGATGAGGCTGGAGAGGATGTTGAGCAGCGTGGTCTTGCCGGAGCCCGTACCGCCGGACACCAGCATGTTCAGCTTCACCATCACCGCCGCTTCGATCAACCGCACCATCTGGGGCGTGATGGAGCCGAAGTTCACCAGGCTCTGCGGGGTCAGCTTGTCCTTGAAGAACTTGCGGATGGAGATGGTGGTGCCCTTGCGCGCGATCGGCGGGAGCACCACGTGAATGCGGCTGCCATCGGGGAGGCGGGCGTCGAGGCGGGGGCGCTCGTCGGTGAGCATGCGGCCGACGAACTGGGCCATGTTGCGCGCGGCGCCGAGCAGGCCTTCTTCCGAGAAGAAGGCGTCGGTCTTGGTCAGCTTGCCCTTCTTCTCGATCCAGATGTCGGTCGGGCCATTGATCATGATCTCCGAGACCGCTTCGTCGTCCAGGTACGGCAAGACGGGCTTCAAGAAGGCCCGGAGCGACTCGGTGTACATCGTTGAGGCTGCCATGGAGCCGCCGATGCTACCGTGCTTTTCATGGCGACGAAGAAGGCGGGCAGTTCGAAGCGGTCGAAAACCAAATCGGCAGTCAAGGTGAAGCCGAAGAAGCAGGCGGTGGTGGAGGTGGAAAGGGAGCCCCTGGAGGCCACCCCGTCCCCCGCCCTGCCCTTCGAGATCGACCCCCAGAAGATC
>VFKJ01000138.1 GCA_009885595.1 Myxococcales bacterium
GGAGATCGCGCCCAGCGCCATCGACGGGCAGCTCACCTGGCAGGCGCAGATCGTCCAGGTCGGCGGCGCGCAGGTGCTGCTGCTCGACCGCCAGGGTCAAGCGCTCGCGCGCGGCGTGGTGCGCGGCAGCGCGGTGGCCTGGCAGCCTCACGGCTCGCGCCGGTAACCCAAAGAGCAGCGCGACGCGCGCCGCTGGGTGTCGAGGTGCGCGCCGAGCTCAACGCAGCATCGTACGCGCGGCGCCCGGCGCGGGACTGTTCGTGCGAGTGACGAGCGCTTCCTGCCCGAGCGCCTGCCCCACGAAACGATCGATGGCCGTCCACGCCTGGGCGGAGAGCAGGATGCCGATGTGGTCGACGCCCTCCAGGCGCACCAGTTCCTTGGGGCCCGCGAGCGCCTCGTAGATGCGCAGCGAGTGCTTGATGGGCAGGTAGGTGTCGTCAGAGCCGTGGAGCAGCAGCGTGGGCACCGTGATGCTGCGCGCCGCGCGCTCCGGGGAGATGTCGGCGACCTGGAAGCCGGCCGCGTGCTCAGCCACGCCGACAGCCTTCGCCTTGCCCTTCGCGCCCAGCAGCGCGGGCGAGTGATCGTCGATGACGGTGGTGAGGTCGGCGAACGAGGCGCCGGCCACCACCACGCGCACCCGCGGGTCGATGGCCGCCGTCTGCAGCGAGACCGCCGCGCCCAGGGACTCGCCCACCAGCACCACCGGCAGCTCGCGCCCCCACTTCTTTTGGGCCACGTCGATGACGCAGCGCAGATCGCCCACTTCCTTCGCGCCGTAGGTGACGAACTCGCCCGTCGAGCGGCCGTGCGCGCGTTGATCGAACGCCGCCACCGCGAGGCCCTGCTCGAGGAACCGCTTCGAGGCGCTCACGAAGTGCTGCCGGTTGATGTCCTTGCCGTGCACGAAGATCAGCACCGCGCGCGGCGGCGCCTTCGGAGAGAAGAACCAGCCGTCGATCGCGATGCCGTCGGTGGTGGTGACCTCGAAGTCCTCGTGCGCCTGGGAAGGCGAGCCGAGCACCGGCACGCGCAGGGGAAGCAGCAGCGCTCCCGCGGCGGCGTTGCCGGCGACACAACCCGAACCCAGAACGAGGAGCAGCAGCGTGAGGAGGCGGCGGAACATGGCGCGGTCCCTGAGCAGGGGTCGTGCCGCGCCCAAGGGGCTGAAGGGTGGCCGATGGTTGCGCAGGGTGTTGCGCTGTAAGCTGCGCAGATGGCTTCCGAATACAGGCCGGACCGGCGCATCGACGCCATCCGCCCGCTCTCCGCGGTCACCAAGAACGAAGCGACCGAGGCCACCGACCTGCGGCGCGACAAGGCCGTGGAGGCCGAGCGCGAACGGCTGGCCGACGAGCTCCGCCGCAACCCGCCCAGGCGCTCCTTCGCCGACCTGCTCAAGAAGAAGTGATTGGCGCACGTCTGGTTTCGCTAGGGTGGGCAGCCATGAGCCAACAACTCATCGTCCTCGATTCTCCCCCTGACGAGTCGGCACCCTGGGCGCTGGAGGTCTTCAAGTGCGCGAAGTTCACCGCCGTCTCCAACGACGCCATCGGCGACGCGATGGGAGAGGACGAGGCCGCGCGCAAGGCGCTCTTGCAGGTGAAGGATCCCGTGCTCGAGGCCGAGAAGCTGGCGCCCCACTACCGGCGGGTGTTCGAGGCCGCGCACGGAAAAGAGCCGCGCCTGGGCCTCTGGGGCACCGCGTGGCTGGTGTACACCCAGCCCATCGCCGCCTGCGTGGTCGATTGGTCCTCGGTCGAGAAGCTGGCCGCCAACACCGCGCAGGGCGCTGAGCGGGTGCCCTACGAGCACTTCCGCAAGTCGGCGCACGACTTCGTGGCTGCCCGGGTGAAGAAGTACCTGAGCGCCGATCGCTACCTCGAGCTGCCGCTGGGGCTCAACCCCCAGCAGAAGATCGACGCCACGCTGGCCTTCCTGCGCCAGCGTTCGCTCATCGACTGAGCCTGACGCCGCCCGTCAGGCGGCCATGCCGGTGAACTGCTCGCCGAAGTCCTGAATCTCCTGCACGAACTGCACGGTCTCGTTCAGGCCCTCGCCGATGCCGATGATCACCTTGAGCGGCTGGGCCGCTGCCTGGAACGGCGGGAAGATGCTCGCGCCGTTCACGATCAGGCTGGCCGCGTCGATGGCGGTGGTGAGCCCGTCTTCGCCGTTCCTGAAGTCGTTGACGAGCTCGATCCCGTCTTCCACCAGGCCGACCGCCGGCCCCACCACGGGGATGGAGCGGAAGCCCGCCTTGGCCACCACGCTGGCGATCTTCTTCTCCAGGAACTCCTTCACCGGAGCAGGGAGCGCCTCGACGAACTGCTTCATCAGGCGGCCCACGGCCTCGAGACCTTCCTTGCCCACGGGGAGATCCTTGGGGCCCCAGTTGAAGCCGAAGGCGCCGTACGGGCCGACCTGGAAGTGCTCGCCCATGGTGAGCAGCGAGGCGAAGGCGTTGCCCAGCTCCTTGACCGCGCCCACCACGTCGCCTGTGGCGAGCTTCTCCACCGCGGTGAAGATGTGCTCGAGCGAGCCCGACTCCACCAGCTGCTCGTTGAGCTTGTGGTCCGAGAAGAACGCGCCCACCGAGCCGGGCAGGTGGGAGAGCGTGTCGAGGAACGACACCGCCAGCTCGGGGCTCTGGTCGGCGATGACGCGGCCCGCGTTGGCCAGGCCCTTGATCCAGTCCGCCGGGTTGCCGCTCTTGAACGCCGCGAAGGCGTCGCCGATCGCGTCGCGCACCTCGGGATCGCCCATCGCGTCGACCACGCCCGAGAGCACGGTGCGCAGCTCGGGGCTGAGGCCCATCTTGTCGCCCAGGGTGTCGATGATCTTGGTGCGCAGCCCGTCGGGCAGATCTGCCGCGATGGTGCCCAGGCCCTTGATGGCCTCGCCCCAACGCTGGTGCGCGAGATCGTCGATCAGCTCGAAGGTGTCGCCGATCACCGCGCCCATCGAGACGAGGTCGTCGGCGCTCTTGATGCCGAACTCCGAGAGCTTCGCGGAGAGCTTGGGGTCCTTGATGATCGCCGCGGCGATGTCGTGAATGAGCGGGCTGTCGGAGCCGGTGCGCAGCCCGTCGCCCAGCTCGCGCAGGGCGCCGGTGACGTCGCCGTTGAGCAGCTTGCTGGCCACGCCCTTCACGTCGGGATCGGTGAGGAAGTCCTTCACCGTCTTGGGGTCGGTCAGCAGCGTGCGCGCGAGGCCTTCGGGGAGCTTCGCGGCGATGGTGTTGATCGCCTTGGTGACCAACTCGGGCGCGGCGCCGATGGCCTTGCCCAGCTCCTTGAGCGCGTCCTGCGGCTTGTTGTCGGCGAAGGCCTTGGCGGCGTTGACCAGGTGGGGCAGCGCCTGGCCCGCTTCCTTGAACATCGCCGGGGTGAGGCCCAAGCCCTCCAGCCGCTTCTGCACGGTCGGGGGGAGCTGGTCGTAGATCGCCTGGCCCACCTTGTTGAGCAGCTCGGGCGCGGCGCTGGCGGCCTGGCCCAGCGAGTCGAGCGCTTCCTGCCACTTGACGGGCCTGGCGGTGAGGTTGCGCGCGGCGTCGAGCAGGTGCGGTGAGGCGGCGCCGGCTTCGATCAGATCAGCCGGGGTGAGCTTGACCGCCTCGAGCGCCTTCTTCACCGCGGGATCGTTGGCCACCACCTTCAGCACCGCGTCGCGCGCGGCGTCGTCGTGCAGCAGGGTGCTGGCGCCGTCGAGGAGCTTCCCGTCGAGCAGCTGGTTGATGCCGTCGTGCAGGGTGGCATCGCCCGCCAGTGACCTGGCGACCGCGGGGTCCATGAGCAGGTTCTTCGCGAGGCCGTCGGGCATCGCCTTGCCCGCGCTCTGGATCAGCTTGGTGGCCAGCGTGGGGGCCTTCTCGCCCGCGTCGAGCACCGAGTCGATCGCGCCCTTCCAGTCGTTTGCCTGCGCCTTCTTGCCCGCGGAGACGAGGTCTGGGAGCGCGAGCGGCGCTTCCTTGATCTCAGCGGCGGTGATGCCCAGCTTGGTGAGCCCGGCCTTGAGCTCCGGCGGGAGCTGTCCGTAGATGGCGCTGCCGATCTTCGAGAGCAGCTGCGGCGCGGCGGCGCCGGCCTTCGCCAGCGACTCGAGGGCCTGCTGCGGCTGGCCGTCGGCGAGCTGCTTCATCGCGTCGAGCACGTGCGGCGCGGCGGCGCCGGCCTGCTTGAGATCGGCGTTGGTGAGGCCCACCTTCTGCAGCGCCTGCTTCACCTCGGCGTTCTTGCCCACCACGTCGAGCACGCCATCGCGCACCGTGTCGTTGCGCAGGATGTTCGACAGCCCGCCCACCACGTCGCCGTCGAGCATCTGCTTCACCGCGCCGTGGAACTTGGGATCGGTGATCAGCTCCTTCGCGAGCTTCGCGTCGCTCAGCAGATCCTTCACGGGACCGGCGGGCAGCTGGTCGGCGATGCCCTTGACGAGCTTCCCGGTGAGCACGGGCGCCTTCTCAGCGGCGTCACGCAGCGAAGCGAGCGCCGCGGGGATGTCATTCTTGGCGACGGCCTGCGCGGCCTTGAAGACGTCGGGCAGGGCCTCGGCGCCTTCCTTGAGTTCGACCGCGCTCAGGCCGAGCTTCTTCATGTCGCCGGCGAACTTCTCGTCCTTGAAGGCGGCGTCGATGACCGCCTCGCGCAGCGGCTTGTTGGTGGCCACCGAGCCCAGCGCCTTGGCGACGTCGCCATTGGCGAGCGCGCGCAGTGCTTCGGGGCTGCCCTTGGCCAGCTGAGCGGCGACCTTCGGATCGGTGAGGATCGACCTGGCCACGCCGTCTTCCAGCCCGCTCGCGGCTTTCACCACCGCCTTGGCGACCAACTCCGGCGCCTTCGCGGCGGCATCGGCCAGCGCGTTGAGCGCGGCCTTGGTGTCGGGCGGCTCCTTCGCGAACGCCTGCGCAGCGTTGACGAGACTGGGCAGGGCGTCGCCCGCCTGGTGCAGATCGGCCTCGGTGAGCCCGAGCTTGGTGACCTGCTGCTTGAAGGCGTCGTCCTTCATCGCGGCGTGGATCACCGCGTCGCGCAGGTCCTTGTTGCCGAGCAGCTTCTCGAGCGCAGCGGGGCCGTCCTTCAGGGCCAACTTGATCGCGTCGGGCCCGGCCTTGGCGATGGCGAGCGCCGCCTTGGGGTCGGTGAGGATGGTCTGCGCCAGCCCGGCGGGCAGCGAGGCCGCGGCTGCTTGGAGCGCCTTGGCGACGACCTCAGGCGCCTGCTTGGCGGCGTCAGCCAGCGCGTTGATCGCTCCCGGCCCATCGTCCTTCGCCAGCTTCTCTGCGGCCTCGATCAGCGAGGGGACCGCGTCGCCCACGGACTTGAGGTCGGCGGTGGTGAGGCCGAGCTTCTTCACGCTGGCCGCGAAGCCGTCGTCCTTCATCGCCGCGCTGATCACGGTGTCGCGCAGCGCCTTGTTGCCCGCCAGGCCCTTGAGGGCGGGGCCGATTTGACCATCGACGATCTTCTCGAGGGTGCCGGGCGCGGCCTTGAAGAGCTGATCGACCACCTTGGGGTCCGAGAGGATCTCCTTGGCGGGGCCGCTGAGGTGCTCCTTGGCCAGGCCCTCCACCGCGCTCTTGGCGAGCTCGACGGCGCCCTCGCGACCGGCGGCCTCCAGGTGCTTCACCGCCTCGTTCCACTTGCTGTCGGCGAGGGCCTCGCCGGCCTTCTTGAGCTCGGGCAGCGCCTTCTTGCCGGCCTCGAGCAGGTCTTCCTCCTTGAGGCCCAGCTTGGTCAGCGCGGTGTGGGCCTTCTCGCCCAGCTGCTCGACCGCTGACTTCTTCTTGGTCTCGATTTCCTGCTTGGGGTTCTTCTGAAGATCGGCGGCCCTGAAGGTCTTCGCTTCAGAAGCGATCTGCAGCGGCTTGATGTTCGCGCCGGTGGCCGAGAGGCTCTTCGCCTTCAGCGCGGAACCCACGCCGGTGGAGAGCTCGTCCCTGCCGAAGCCCTTCTTCGCGCGCACCCGGGAAGCGGCCTGCTTGGCGGCGGCCTCAGCGGCCTTCTTCGCGGCGGCGGCGGCGGCCTTCTTCGCGGCGGCTTCAGCGGCCTTGCGAGCGCGTTCCTCTGCGGCTCGGATGGCGGCTGCACGGGCTGCTGCTGCGGCGGCGGCTGCGGCGGCGTCAACGGTGCTCATGGTCTGATCTCCTTGCGCAGAAGCGCGCTGATGATTCTCTGCCCGTGCAGTGGAGCTGAATTCTGCCCGGTTTGATTGTTCTCTTTACGGGCCCTTGCCGCCTACCTCGTCCGACATGGTGCGATGCGGAGGGGCCCCGTGATAGCCCGAGGCCCATGAATCGCCTGGTTGGCGTGGCGCTGCTCTCTTGAGTCTCCGGAAGGAAGGGCTCAGGAAGCGCTGCATGAACACACCCCTGAAGGTGTGCGTGCCCCCGTCTGCGTGAGTGAGCTTCAGCCCGCCTTCGCGAGGGCGCGGGCCCGCAGCCACTCCTGCGTGCTCCAGATGACCCGCAGGGCGGCGTCGAGAATCGACCCCACGAAGCTGCCCAGCACCACCCAGCCCACGCCGAAGAAGACGCGCTCGCTGAAGATGGTGAAGAGCATCACGAAGAACGCGCCCCAGGCCGCGAACAGCGCCGCGATCAACCCGAGCACGTGCACCAGCACCCGCAGCCAAAGCTTCGCCACCCGAGGCGCGAGGTACGGCGTGAGCACCAGCACCAGCAGCGTCGGCAGCACCACGGCCCAGCCCTCGAGCTCGAACTTGCCGACCACCATGGTGCCGGTGAGCTCGGTCGCCACCGGCACCGGGTGCCCACAGGAGTCGAGGTCGAGCACCCAGACGAACGGCAACAACACCGGTACCAGTCCCATCAGGCCGGTGCGAACCCAGGGATGACGGGCGCTGCGCGCCGCCGTGGACATCCACCGAGTGTGGCAGATTGGCTGCGATGCGGTGGCTCCTCGTGCTGGCGGCGTGCGTGGGCGGGAGCGGCTGCTTCACCACCGGCTACCTCGTGCAGGCCGCGGGAGGGCAGTACGAGCTGCTCCACCTCGCGCGGCCGCTGGCGGTGGCGCAGCGAGATCCGTCGGTGCCTCCGCGCGTTCGCGCGCTGCTCTCGAAGGTGCCGGCCATCAAGCGCTTCGGGCAGCTCAATGGGCTCGAGCCCACCGACAACTACGGCCGCTACGCCGATCTCCATCGTCCCGCGGCGGTGTGGGTGGTGCAGGGCTGCCAGAGCCTCGCGTTCGAGCCGCGCCGCTGGTCGTTTCCCATCGTCGGCTCGGTCCCCTACCTCGGCTGGTTCGCCGAAGACCGCGCGCGCGCGTTCGCCCGCGAGCTCGCCGCGCAGGAGCCGAACCTCGACGTCACCGTGCGCACCGCTTCGGCGTACTCGACGCTGGGCTGGTTCAGGGATCCCGTGCTCTCCACCATGATCCCCGAGGGGCCGGAGGCCTTCGGCGCGCTCGCCAACGTCATCCTGCACGAGAGCGTGCACGCCACCGTCTACGTGAAGGATCAATCGGCCTTCGACGAGAGCCTCGCGAGCTTCATCGCCGACGAGCTGACGTGGTTGCTGGTGGTGGGCCGCTCGGGGCTCGATTCCGCAGAAGCCAGGGCGTGGATCGCGGGCGAGGAGCGCGGGGCACGCTTCGTCGAGGAGCTGCACCAGGCCTTCGAAGAGCTCGACGCGATCTACCGTTCGCGGCGCTCCGACGACGAGAAGCGCGCGCTCAAAGAAGCGCGGCTCACCACCCTGCAGGCGACGCTGGGCCTGCGCCGCCGCTACAACAACGCCGACCTCGCGGGCTACCGCACCTACGACACCGGCCGCCCCGCGTTCGCGAGGCTGCGAAGAGCGTGTGGTGGCCTGCCGAAGTTCCTCGAGGCGGTGCGCACCCTGAAGGAAACCGACTTCGCCTCAGCGCAGCAGCCGCAGTTCGATGAGGTGGTGGACGCGCTCGCGGCGCGCGAGTGCCCGGGGAAGTAGCCCGTCAATCCCCTCGCACGTCGACGGTCTCGCCACCCTCACCATTGCGGATGATCCTGATCTCGCGGTGCATGCCGGGCCCACCGGGTCCCATCATCATGCCGCCACCAGGACCTGGCATCTCGGCCTGCAGCTTCTCCCAGGCGTCGGGGCCGACGGTCTTGCGGATGCGCACCATCAGGCCCATGCGGTTCTTCCGCACCGCGAGCTCGGCGCGGCTCACTGCCTCGAGCTTGTTCATCACGGTCGCTTCGTCCACCTGCGGCTGCGCCAGCGTCTTCTGCAGCTCGAGCTGCGCGCGCTTGAGATCGGCCTCGAGGTTGATCAACGCGTCGTTCGCCTCGAACGACAGGTCGCGCACCTTCTTCTGCGCATCGGCGCTCAGGCCCACCTTCTGGGCGACGTCCGACGGAATGCCCGGCGGCCCGAAGCCCATGCCCATGCCCATTCCATGCGGGCCCGGCGGCATCGGAGGCAGGGGAGCCATCGGCGCGCGAGGCGCGCTGGGCGGCGTGGGGGGCGAGGGCCGGGGCGTGGCCTGGGCGAAACAGACCGCAGCCGACAGCAGGGGAACGAGCAGGAGCGAACGAGACTTCATGGTGAATCCTCCGTGGTGAAGACGACAGGTGAGGCCACGCGCCCAAGCGAGCGCAGGGGGTGAGTTCTCGTCGGCGCGGTCCACGCCGGCAGCGAGCCGAACGCCCGCACCGCCGCTTCGTCCTCGCGGGGATCGCGCGCGGTGTCGGCCGCGACAGTGGCCTGCAACATCGAGAGCGCGAACAGGCTGGGCTCCCCGTTCACCGGCATCACCGGCCATTCCGGCGCGGGCACCTCTTCGACGATCGCCTGGGCGGGAACGCGCGCGGGCGCGGGGTCACCGCCGAACTCGAGCTGCAGCCAGCCCACGCTGCCGACCAGCGCGAGCACCAGCCCCCCCACGAGGCCCGCGCGCCGCTGCACCTCGCCCAGCGGCCGGCGGCGGGCGGGAGCCAGCGTGGCCCCGCGCAGGCGCAGCGCGTCCCGGTGCGCCGCCGCCAGCGCGCCGCAGCCCTCGCATGACCGCAGGTGCGCCTCGAACCCTTCGGCTCGCGAGAGCGCTTCATCGAGCAGCGCCTGCTCTACCTGTGCACACGTCATGTTCGTTCTCCCAGCACTCCTGCGTTCCGCAAGGCGGTGACCGCGCGCTGAACGTGAATGCGCACGGTGCC
>VFKJ01000059.1 GCA_009885595.1 Myxococcales bacterium
GCCATCGCCTCGGAGAGCCGCCTGGGGCTGCGGCGCGCGATCGCCTCCATGCGCGACGCCAGCAGGGCCTCGACGCGGCGCTGCTGAGCCGGCAGCCAGCCTTCGAGCGAGAAGTTCGTCATCTTGGGTCGCCTCAGAATGGAACGTCGTCGTCGTCCGCGGGGGGAGCGACGGGTTTCTCCACGGCCCTGGCCCTGGCCGCCGGGGGCGGCTTGGGGCTCGCGGCCGGCGCGTCCTGCGCCTCGCTCACCTTGAGCGGCGCGGTCCGGCCGTCCTCGGAAAGCAGCTGCTCGATGCGCTTCTCCGCGTCGCCGAGAATGCCCTCGCCCTGCTTCACCAGGGTGATGCCCTCGGCGAACCGGTCGAGCGACTCTTCGAGCGACAGCTCGCCGCCCTCGAGCGCCTCGACGATCTGCTGCAGCCGGGTCACCACGTCGCCGTACTGCCCGCGCGCTGTGTTCTTTTCCTTCGCCACGGGGCGCTCCCTACCCTACTTCCCCGCGGGCTTCACCTGCGTCACCTGCGCCTGCACCTCGCCCGCCCCCAGCTTCAGGGTGAGCTGATCGCCCGGGGAAACCTCCTGGGCCTGACGCACGATGCGGCCGTCGGGGAGCGAGACGATGGCGTAGCCGCGGGTGAGCACGGCCAGCGGGCTGAGCGCGTTCAACCGCGCCCCCAGCGAGCGCAGGCGTTCCCGGTCGCGGTGCACCCGGCCGCGCAGGGCGGCGGGGCCCCGCTGCGCCTGGCGAGCGAGGAGCTGCCGCCCCTGCTGGAGCATCGGGCGGGGGGAAGCGTGGGCCAGCGACATGGCGAGGCGGCCGAGCTGATCGCGCTCGGTGCGCAGCTCGCGCTGAAGCAAGGTGACCAGCGAGGTGCGCAGGAAGGCCAGCTGCGCCCGCCGGGTCTGCAGCTGGGCCTGCGGGCGCGCGCGGTGCAGCCGCTGGCTCAAGTCTCTGAGCGCGGTGGAGGCGACCCGCTGCTTGCGGTGCAGCACCGAGCGCATGCGATCGGCGGCGGTAGAGAGCACCAGGCGCTGGCTGCCCAGCTCGCGGCGCGGCTCACCCAGCTCGTTGCGCAGGCTCTTGAGGGCGGACCGCTCGCGGAACACCTGCTTCTCCACCGCGCGCTTCAGGCGGGACTTGGCGGTGGCCAGCTGCGCCTCCAGCTCCACCAGCGAAGGGGCGAGCAGCTCGGCAGCGGCGCTCGGGGTGGGCGCGCGCACGTCGGCGACCAGATCGCACAGGGTGGTGTCGATCTCGTGGCCCACCGCGGAGACCACGGGCACCGTGCATTCCCACACCGCGCGCACCACCGGCTCTTCGTTGAAGGTCCACAGATCTTCGCTGCTGCCGCCGCCGCGGGTGACGACGATGACGTCCACGTCCGACTTGCACAGCCAGCGAATGGCGCGGCGCACCTCGAAGATCGCCCCGTCGCCCTGCATGCGCGCGTCGGCCACCAGCACGCAGAGGCGGGGGTGGCGGCGATGCAGCACCTTGAGGAAGTCGCGCAGCGCGGCGCCGGTGACGCTGGTGACCACGCCGATCCGCCGAGGCAGGAAGGGGAGCGGGCGGCGGGGCCTGGTGCGCTCTTCTCCGATCAGCCCTTCGGCGACGAGCTTCTGCTTGAGCTGCTCGAAGGCCAGCGCCTGCGCCCCGACGCCCTCGGGCTCGATGCGGTTGACGATGAGCGAGTAGCGGCCCTGCGGCTCGTACACGTCGAGGTTGCCCTCGATGGTGACCGAGAGGCCGTCCTTGAGCTGGAACTTGAGCCGCTGCGCCTGGGTGGCCCACAGCTTCACGTCGATCGACGCGCGTTGATCCTTGAGGGCGAAATAGAAGTGCCCGCGCGCGTTCACCCCGCGGAAGTTGGCGATCTCTCCGCGCACCAGCACCCGGCCGAACTGGGGCTCGAGCAGGTCCTTCACCTGGCCGGTGAGCTGCGAGACCGTCAGCACCTTCGGCGCGGGCCTGGGTTCGAGCTTCCGCCAGGCGGGGGTTCGCCCCTCGACTCCGCTCGGGGTGACCGGGGGCAGTGCGTTCGGGGTGACCGGGGGCGGCTTCTCCACTGGCGCGGGCTTCTCCACCCGTGCCGGCGGCGGCGGCGAGGTGCCGAAGAGATCGCGCTGCTTCGGCCCGTTCAATTTCTCTGGAGCTCGGCGACCCGCGACTTGGCCTTCTGGTGCGTCTCGTCGTCGGGAGGAGTCATGTTCATCACGTCCTTGAACAGACGGATGGCCTCGTCGGGGCTCGACTCGCGCAGCTGGTAACCGCGCAGGTACGCTTCCCGCGCCTGGCTGCGGCCTTCGTTGATGAGCGCCTGCGCGCCCACGTGCCCGGAGTCGGCCTGCTGCACCTTGCGCGCGAGCTCGATGGCGCGGGGCCAGTTGCCGGTGGTCTTCGCCTGGCTGGCCTTCACGAAGAGCTTCGAGACCAGCTGCGTGCGCACGGGCCGCGAGAGCTCGCTCGACTGGCCGCCGGCGATCTTCTTGTCGAGATCGTAGAGCGCGATCAGCTCGTTCTCGCTGAGCTCTTCCAGGCGCTTGGACTTGGCCTCGAAGTCCTTGATGTTGGCCTCGAAGGTGCGGCACTGGGCGAACTTGTTGGCGCACGCCTGGGCGAGCGAGAGCGCACCCGAGGAATCACCGTTCTTGAAGCGCTGGCTGACCTCGAGCCACGGGGTGTCCGGCGGCGGGGGCGCCACGGTGGGGTTCTTGATCCGGTAGATCGAGGTCTCGGCGGTCTTCTTGAGCTCGGACGCCTCGCGGTCGTCGACCCGCACCTGCAGGATGTCTTCGCACAGGGCCTTGAGCTGCTCCATCTTCGCCAGGTCGCTGGCGAAGGCGAGCAGCCCGCGGGCCTCGGCCATCTTCTCGGTGGCCTTGGCGTCGAGCGCGTCCTTCGCGGTGCGCAGGGCCGCTTCCTGGGTGGTGGTCTTCACCCTGGCCAGTTCGCCGGCGGCCCTGCCCAGCTCGCCCTTCGCGATCGCCTCGTTGGCGGAGGCGAGCAGCGACTGGTTGGGGATCTCCGCGTCGGCGATCTTCAGGTAGTTCTCGACCTGCCGGCTCTCGTAGTCGGGGTCCTCCGCCTGCATCTCCTCGAGCCTGGCCTTCGCCTCGGCCCACTTGCCCTGGCGCACCAGCCCCTTGGCCTCCTTGAAGAGGTCGGCCATGGCGGCGAGGTGCTCGCGGCCCTGCATCTCGGCCGCGCGGCGGGCGAGCTGGCGCTTGTTGTCGATGGCCTTCCAACCGACCAGCAGCGCCATGATCAGCACCAGCGAACCGCCGACGATGAGGAAGATCTTCCGGCGCTTCTTCTTCGCCTCTTCGGGATCCTCCGCCATGCGCGAGGTGCGCACGGGGCGCCCCCGGCCCGTCGAGCGCTCGATCGCGCCGCCCCCGGTCCGCGCGGTCCGCACCGGAGGCCGGCGCGAGCCACCGCTGGGCCGCTCCTCGGCGGCCTCACCGGCTGAGGCCGACCCGCCGCCGGCACCGGAGTAGCGCAGCTCGGTGTCGCCCAGGGTGATCACGTCGCCGTCGCTCAAGGTGGTCTCGTCTGCGACCGCCTCGCCGTTGAGCATGGTGCCGTTGCCCGAGCCCAGATCGCTCACCGCCCAGCCCTCGGCGGTCTTGCGCACCAGGGCGTGCTTGCGGCTGACCGAGGTGTCGGGAATGGAGACCGGGTTGTCCGCCGCCCGGCCGATCACCAGCTCGTCACCTTCCAGCGCGAACTCCTGGCCCGACGCGGGGCCGGACTGGGCGATCAGCTTCGAGATGGCAGGCGCGGGCCTGGGCCTCGCAGGCGCAGGGCGCGCGGCAGGCACGGCGCCGGTCCGGCGCGGCACACCGGCGGCCGCAGTGCCGGTGGCGCTGCTCGGCCTGCGCGGAGGCGGCTGTTTTCCAGAAGGAGGAGGAGGCATTACCCGGCGGCGCCCCCGTACATGAAGGCGAAGACGATGGGTCCGAACAGCACCATGAAGACGGTGGGGAAGATGCAGGCGATCAGCGGGAAGAGCATCTTCACCGGCGCCTCGTTGGCGAGCTTCTCGGCGCGCTGGGTGCGCTCGATGCGCAGCTGCGTCGACTGAATGCGCAGCACCTTGCCGAGGCTGGTGCCCATCTTGTCGGCCTGGATGAGGGCGGTGACGAACTGGCTGAGCGCCGGAAGGTCGACGCGCGCGATCATGCCCTTGAGGGCCTCTTCACGCGTCTTGCCCATCTTCAGCTGCTTGAGCACCAGCGCCAGCTCTTCGCGCAGCGGGCCCGCCTTGCCCTTCTCCACCACCTTCGCCAGCGCGGCGGTGAAGTCGAGGCCGGCTTCGACGGAGAGCGTGAGGAGGTCCAGGTTGAACGGCAGCGCGCGGCTGATCTGCAGGTGGCGCTTGCTGACCTGATCGTTGACCCAGATGAGCGGGTAGAAGAGGCCGATCAACGCCACCACCAGCGACCAGGCGAGGTTGAAGTCGATCGCGTTCATCAGCACGAGCCCGAACAGCAGCCCGCAGGCAAACCCGATCTCCTGCAGCGCCATGATGTCTTCGGGCTTGTAGGTCTTGGGCTCGCCGGCCTTGATCAGGCTGCGGCGCATCTTGTCTTCGTAGCCCGGCCACATGAACCGTCGGTTGATGACGCCCAGCTTGCGCACCACCACCGAGCCCGCGCCGGCCACGCCACCGGCCGACTCTTCCTTCACCTCGACGAGGAACGGGGAGACGACGTTCGACACGCCGAGGCCCGCCATGCCGAGGGCGCCCGCGAAGAGCACCGCGGCCACCCCCATCAGCACCGTGACCCAGAGTTCAGCAGGCATCGTCGTCCCTCAAATGTCGATGTTCGTGATCCGGCGGATGATGAGCACGCCCATGATCTCCATGACCATGATCGTGAAGACGAGGACGTAGCCGAAGATGTGATCGAGCATCGGCTGCATCAGGTCGGGGCGCATGTAGTTGAGCACCACGCCCAAGATCAGCGGCATCGCTGACACCACCCAGCCCTGCAGCTTGCCCTGCGCGGTCAGCGCGTCGATCTTGCCCTCGAGGCGGAACCGCTCGCGGATGGTGGTGCTGAGCGTCTCGTACATCTCGGCCATGTTGCCGCCCAGCTGCCGGCTGATGTTGGTGGCGGTCGAGACCAGCTCGAGGTCGTCGCTGCCCACCCGCTTGCTCATGTTGTTGAGCGCCTCTTCGATCGGCACGCCCAGCTTCGCTTCCTTCACGAACAGGCCGAACTCCTGCTGCAGCGGCGGCATCGAGTCTTTGGAGATCTGCTCGATCGACTGCTGGAAGGTGAGGCCGGCCTTGAAGGCGTTGGCCATCGCCTGGAGCGCGTCGACCAGCTGGGTGTTGAACTTCTTGATGCGCTTCACCCGGTAGTGCTTGACCATCATCATCGGCAGGAAGAAGCCGAAGATGAACGCGCCGATGGCCACCAGCGGGTTGATCAGCAGGTACGAGAAGCCGCCCAGCACGATCATCGAGGCGATGTTCAGCACCAGCATCTGCCGCGGGTCGATGAACAGGAACATGTCGCTCAGGTCGTTCATCGACTTGACGATGTAGCGTTCCTGGTAGGTCTCGTAGGCCTTCCCCAGGACGCCCATCACGACCAGCGTGAGGAAGAACGTTCCTCCGCCCAACAGCAGACTGGCGATCGCGGCGAACATGGCGGCTTATTCCGGGTGAGCGTCGCCGCGGGTGTCGCTGGCAGCGGCGCCGCGGATGACCTGGATGGTGTTGAAGCGCTTCTGCTGCAGCACCTTGGTGCGCTCACCGGAGAGCAGCGTGCTGATGGTGGCGCGGCCGCGTTCCTCGAGCACGTCGATGTCCTCTTCGTTGCGCAGGGAGAGGGTGAGGTTGCCGAGCTCCTGGCTGAGCACCAGGATCTCCGCCTCTTCCGGAATGACCAGCAGCGAGACGTGGCCGTAGGCGCGCTCGTTCTCGGGGATGAGGTTGATGTTGGTGGTGCCGGTGATCTTGCCGGTGGCGAGGATGATCACGTTCTGCAGCAAGGTGACGGCGACCTGCTCGTTGGTGGTGGGGTCCTTGAAGGTGCCGATGATGTCGACGTGATCGTTGGGGCGCACCCAGCCGCCGACGGCGGTGGTGGACTTCGCCTCGATGGTGATGGCGCGCGCCTTCTTCTGCACCTTGGTGGAGAGGCGCTCGGCGGCCTTGGTGGTCTCGAACTGGCTCCACAAGAGCGGGTCACCGGCCTGCAGCGCCACCAGCACCTTCTGGTTGACGATGTAGCTGGCGGAGTCGGGCTTCACGACCGACGAGGTCACGAACTGCTCGGGGATCGAGCGCTGGCTGATCATCTCCATCGTCACCACCGTGCCTTCGGAGATGTCGACCGCGGAGACGACCACGGGCACCAGGTTCCATCCCTTGCGCACGTCACTTCGCTGTTTCTGAATGGCCGAGAACGACACGCCGAAGCCAACGACGAAGAGGACGATGGCGACGATGAGTGGGGCTTTTCCCTTGAGCATGCGTACAGGTCTCCGGAATGCGACAAACTGCCGTGCGCGACCAAAAAAGCGCGAAAAGTCAGGTGGATGCTACCAGAGCCGGTGAGCCGGCTGTCAAAGGATTGGGACGTGCGGACGGACGGGGACCGCTCAGGGGAAAGGAAGGCTCAAGGAGTACAAGTAGGTGTCGTAGTGAACCTGGTACGCGTACAGGAACATCTCGATCAAGCTCATCGGCGGACGAGAGCTCGAAGTTGACACCCGCGGCCCCGGAATGATCCGCACCGTGCAGCTGAGCACGAGCGCCACGATGATCAGCCAGTTGATCATCGAGTACTCGAGCATCGCCTGCCCGCGACGGCTGATTTTCTGGTCGCTGCGCCTTGGCGGATCCTCCGCTCCGCTTCGGATCCGCTGGTCCAGCGTGCCGCTGGACCGGCTCCGCTCGATCTTTCGCCTGTGGGCCACGAAGGCAGTGTCGCACGATCCGCGCGGCGGGTGCGACGAGCGGCCTGCCGTGTCACGGGGGCGGCTCAGTAGGAGGACGCGGGCGCCTGCTCGGCGGGCTGGGCCTCGTCCAGCGCCTTGCGTTCGCGATCGGCGGCGGCGGGGCTCTTGGGGGAAGGCGCCGGGGCGCGCTGCACCCGCTTGCGGCGATCGGAGACGGCCTTCGCGGCGGCCGTGTTGGGGAACTCGCGCAGGAGCAGGTCGCAGAAGGGATCGGCGCGGTCGGGCTCACCCAGGAACTCGTAGGCGTCGCAGATGCGCTTGAGGGCCTCGACCCGCTCGTAGCCGGTGGCGCCGCTCTCGAGCACCTGGGCCGCGAGGCGGATCTCCGAGAGCCGATCGCCGCGGTTCGACGCGACGCGGGCCGACTCCAGCGACCCGGTGCGCTGCTCGGCCCGCTTCCGCTCGGCGAACTTGGCGTCGCTGTTGACGCCCAGGGTGTCACTCTGCGGCAGGGACAGCGCGTCATCCAGGTCGGCCGACGAGCCGGTGCTGCTGTTGCTGGGCGGGAGAATGCCGTAGCCGCTCTTCGACTTCCGGGTGCTGGGCGCGGCGTTGGAGCTCGGCGCGGAAGGCGCGGGCGCAACGGTCACGGGCGCAGGCGCAGGCCTCTCCTCGGCGCGGCCCTGCTGCACGCTCTCCTTCTTCGCCTCTGCTTCCTGGCGAGCGGCCGCCGGGGCCTTCATCGGCGCGGGCGACGGTTTGGCAGCCACCGCGGGACCCGTCGAGCCACCCTGCGGCGCGGGCTCATTCGGGGCGGCGCCCGGAGAGCCGAGGCCGTAGTTCACCTTGTCCTGCGCCTGGGCAGGCGGAGGCGGCGGCGACGCGTCCTTCGAGAGCTTGGAGCCGCGCACGCCGACGTCGGAATAGTTCTGGCTGCGGTACACCTGCTCGTCATTCGCCACCGGCGCGGTCTTGGCGGCCGCGTCACGCCTGGTGACCGACTGCGGCACGTTGCCCTTGGGCTCTGGGCTCCACACATCGCCCCGCTTGCCACCGGCCTCGCGCAGGTCATCGAGGCCCCCGACGACCTTCTTCCCTTCCTTCGCGTCCTGCTTCGCGTTCTTCAGGGCGCGGTCGAGCTCGCCGGCGGCCTGGGGCTCTGCCTTGGGCAGGTCGACGGGCGGCGGCGCCACGGCCGCGACGGTGGGCGGGGCCTGGGCTTCGGTCTGCTGATCGGCAGCGGCGAGCTCCTGCCGCTGCTCCTTCTCCTTCGCCTGGGCCTTCGAGACCTCCTCGAGCTTCCCGTCAGCGAGCGCGGAGGCGGGGCTGGTGTCGAACTCCTGGTTCGCGCGGAAGCCGACGACGCCCACCACGGCGAGCGCCATCACGGACGCCAGCGGCATGAGGAAGCGCTTCCAGATCGAGGGGGCGGTCTTGCTGGCGCTGCGCTTGGCGGCCTGCTCGGCGTAGGCCATCAGCGACTCGAGGCCGGCGTCGGGCGCGGAGGCCATCGGCAGCCCAGACATGGTGGCGCGCACGCCGCGGATCTCGGAGAGGGACTGCGAGCACCGGGTGCAGCCACGCACGTGCGCGTCGACCGCGTCGGCCTCGTGCTGTGGAAGCTCGCCGTAAGCGAACTCGAGGAGCTTGTCCTCGTATTGGTGCGCCGCGCTCTTCATGACCTCAGGCCACTGTCCTTCCGTCTGCGTCCATCGTTTCCCCATCGACGCCCAGCTCGGCGAGCCGCTTGCGCAGCCCTTCGAGCGCGTACCGCATTCGACTCTTCACCGTGTTCTCGTTAACGCCGGTGACCTCTGCGATCTCCTTGAAGCCGATGCCCTGGTACTCGCGCAGCAGGAAGACCTC
Organism: Myxococcales bacterium; assembly: GCA_009885595.1. GTDB lineage: Bacteria > Myxococcota > Myxococcia > Myxococcales > Myxococcaceae > Archangium_A. Next base: position 8,787 of record VFKJ01000059.1, read on the forward strand.
TCGCTGCTCCGTCGGAAGGCTCTCGAGCGCCTTCTCGATCATCGGGCGGATCCGAACGTTGTGCGCCGCGCGATCCGGCGTCTGGACTGCCTCGTCGGCCACCAGGTCACCCATCGAGCGTCCTTCGGACTCATCGTGCGACGCGGGTGCGTCGAGCGAATCGGCCTTCCGGAAGCTCTCTTTCCGCGCGCTGTCCACGCAGAGATTCCTCGCGATCGTATAGACCCAGGTGGTGAACCGGGCCTTGGGTTGCCACTCACTGCTGTTCCTCACCACTTTGAGCCAGGTCTCCTGCAGCACGTCTTCGGCCCTCTGCCGATGACCGACGTACCGGAGGATGAAGTTGTAGACCGGCCCCCGGTGGCGCTGGACGAGCGTTGAAAACGCCCGAGCGTCACCGGACTTGAAAGCGAGCATGAGGTGCTCGTCCGAAGTCGCAGGTCCCAACCGTGTCCTCGTTCTGTCGTACCCACTTCAACGCATGGGCCCCGGCAGTGATCTACCCCCGGCGTTTTCGCCAGTAACTCGCGAGAATGACAGGCAAAGCGATGCCTGTCACCACGAAGGCCTGGGCGATCAGCGCAACGGGCAGGGGCCGCTGAAGGTGGATGAACAGGCTTCGGGCCAAACCCAGTCCCAGCAAAACGCCGGTCGCCGTTCGCCAGGGGTTGCTGAAGCGGTGCGGCTGGAAGCGGCCCAAGGCCCAATCGAGGGTGGCCGGCAACACCAGGGCGACGCAGAGCGGGACGTCGAGCGGATGTTCGAGCGGGGCCTGGAGCGCGAGCTGGAGGGCGATGCCGGCGAACATCACCGGGTAGGTGCCCAGGCAGCGCGCGCAGACGTGGAGCGCGCCGAAGCGGTAGCAGCGATCGAGCTCGTCAGGCGGGTGGTGGCTCAGCCAGAACATCAGCGGCCTCCGAACACGAAGCAGGCGCAGGGGTGGGCGGTTCCCGTCAGCGCGGGCGCTTCGGTTCGGCAGCGCTCGACCAGGTGAGCGCACCGCGGGTGAAAGGTGCAGCCCGACGGGAGCGCGTCGGCGGACACGGGCTCGCCCTTCTCTCCGGGTCGCTCCGCCTTGGCCAGTTCTCCGCTTCGCTCCGAGCCCGGCTGGCCTGACGTTCCGTCAGGCCGGCTCCACTCGGGGCCTTCGACCAACTGCCTGCGGCTCTCCACCAGGAGCTTCGTGTACGGGTGGAGCGGCTGCTCGAGCACCTCGGCCACCGCGCCGCTCTCGACGAGCTGGCCCGCGTACATCACGGCGACCCGGGTGCAGAGGTGGGCGACCACGTCGAGATCGTGGGTGATCACCAGGAGGGTGAGGCTGCGCTGCGCGGTGATCGCGGCGAGCAGGTTGAGCACCTGGGCCTGCACGCTGACGTCGAGGGCGGACACCGGCTCGTCGAGCAGGAGCAGCTCGGGCTCGAGGGCGAGCGCGCGCGCGAGGTTGATGCGCTGGCGCTGCCCCACCGAGAGCTCCCGCGGGAACCGGGAGAGCAGCTCGGCGCTGAGCTGCACTTGCTCGAGCAGCGCGGTGAGCCTGGCGTCGTCGACGGGAAGATCGTGAATGACGAACGGCTCGGCGAGGACCTCGCGAATTCGCATGCGGGGATCCAGCGCGGCGCCCACGTCCTGGAACACGGGCTGAAAGCGGCGGCGCAGGGCGGGTTTGGCGCCGTGCATGGGCTGGCCATCGAACCGAACGGTGCCGGCGGCGAGGGGCTCGAGGCCCAGGAGCGCGCGGGCCAGAGAAGACTTACCGCTGCCGGATTCTCCGATGAGCCCCACCCGCTCGCCGCGCTCGAGCCAGAGGCTCACCCCGCGCACGGCGTCGACGCGGCGGCGGCCCACGCGGTAGCTGACGCGCACGTCGGTGGCGCTCAAGATCTCCCTCTCCCTGCGCAGCGGGGAGAGGGTCGGGGTGAGGGGCCTCACGGCTTGCCCTCCACGGGAGAAAAACAAGCGACCCCGTCAACGAGCGCCGGCCGCTCCGCGCGGCACTGCTCCATCGCGCGCGGACAGCGCGGATGAAACCGGCACCCCGCGATCACCTCGCGCGCGAGCGGCACCGCGCCGGCCAGCGTCGGCAGCGGTACGCCCACCTTCGCGGCCGCCGGGTTCGCGGCGAGCAGGGCGACCGTGTACGGGTGCCGGGGCGACTCGAGCACGCGCGCGGTGGGGCCCTGCTCCACCACCCGGCCCGCGTACATCACCGTCACTTCGTCCGCCGCGCCGCGCACCGCGTGAAGATCGTGGGTGATCAGCCACACCGCCAGCGAGCGCTCCCTGGCGAGCTTCTGGAGCAAGGTGAGGATCACGCCGCGCATCGAGGCATCGAGCGCGGTGGTGGGCTCATCGGCGATCAGCACCTCCGGCCGGGCCGCGAGCGCGCAGGCGATCGACACGCGCTGCCGCTGACCGCCCGAGAGCTGGTGCGGGAACATTCCCAGCCGCTCAGCGCCCTGCGGGATGCCCACCTCGCCCAACAGCGAAATCGCCCCGGCCCGAAGATCACCCGGCGTGCGATGCACCGCGAGGGTCTCGAGCAGTTGCTCGCCCACCGACAGCACCGGGTTGAGCGCGCTCAGGGGCTCCTGCAGCACCATCGCGAGGCCCGCGCGGCGAACCGGCGCAGCGGCGGTCAGCAACTCCACCCCGCCCCGCCGCGCGCTCCCCCGCGCCTGCGCGCCCTCGGGGAGCAGGCCGAGCACCGCGAGCGCCGAGAGGGTCTTGCCGCTCCCCGACTCGCCCACCACCGCGTGCACTCGGCCCGGCTCGAGCTCGAGGCAGAAGTCGTCGACGAGGGCGTGCCCGTCGAGCACCACCCCCAGGCTCTTCACCGACAGGGTCACTTCTTCTGACCCAGCGCCGCCAGGATCTCGGCTTCGGTCACCAGCCCGCGGGCCAACAGCGCCCGGGTGAGCCCGAGGACGAGCTTGGAGGGCATGAGGTGGTCGAGCGCACCGGTCCAGGCGCCGGGCTCGCTGGGGACCGAGACGGGGGCTTCCGAGGGCTCGGTGCGCAGCCACTCAGGCAGCGCGTCAGCGGGGCTCGCCAGCGGCGCAGGGGCGGCAGTGCCGGTGAGCTCAGGCGCGGGCGCCGTCGGCTGAGGCGGCGGAATGGCGATCGAGCTCAAGGACGAGCCGCTCGAGGCGAACGGAAGATCGGACTTCGTGTGCACGTTGGGCACCGGGGAGCCCCCGAAGAACGGGGTGTCCATCACGGGCCCGGTGCCTTCCCTGAGCAGCAGTTCCCCGAGGGAACCGGTGCCTTCCTTCAGCAGCATGTCCAGCAGCGGGCCCGTGCCCTCGCGAATGCCCATGAGCACCGGGCCCGAGCCCTCCGAGAGTTCTCCGAGCTCCGCGGGCTCAGGCTCAACTTCGGCCTCCGCGACCGGCGGCGGGAGGTGCTCGGGCTCGGGGACGACGATCGCGGGCATCTCGAGGATGGTGGCCGCCGCGGGCTCTGGCTCGAGGCTGGTGCCCATGATCGGCTCGGGCATCGGCTCCTCGGGCGGCCTGGCAGGAATGCCGGTGCGCGCGGACTCGAGGTTGAGATCGCCGAAGAGATCCTCCGCCAGCGGGGAGTTCGGAGCGGGCGCGGGCGAGGGGCGCGGAACGAGGTGCAGGTCGGCGGTGTGGACGGGGGCGATCACCGGCACCGGAGAGGGCGCCGAGGTGATCGCCGCGGACGCCGACAGCTCCGGCAGCGGCTCGAGGATGAGCGCGCCAAAGAGCTCGTCGGCGCTGGGGATCGGCGCGATCGGGGGCGCGATGCTCGGAAACACCGGGTCGCCCGGGCTCGGCGCGAAGATGCCCGAGAGGGTCGCGTGCAGCGCGTCGATCTCGTCTCCGCCCGCGACGTGCACGTGCACCTTCGTCCACTGCTGCTCGAGCACCGCCAGCACCTCGATGTTGGCGAGGTCAGCCATGGCGATCGACAGCTCGGTGCCTTCCGACCTCAGCGGCACCACGCGGAACTGCCGCTGCAGATCGAGCGGCACCAGGTCGAGCACCGCCTGCGGCAGCTGGGGCAGGTCGACGTACGGCAGCTCGTACTGTTGGGCCAGCGCGCGGGCGAGCTGCGCCGAGGTCAGCTTGCCGGTGGCGACCAGCAGCTCGCCGAGGCGGCTGGGCTCACCCGCGGCCTGATCGGCGAGCGCAGCGGAGACGTCGGCGCCGCTCACGGCCCCGGAGGACACCAGGATCTCGCCCAGCTTCTTCTTCATCCGTGCTTCCTGGTCGCTACGCCTTGGCGCATCTTCCGCTTCGCTCCGGTGATTTTCAGCGTTTCACCTTGGCCAGGTATTCCTCGCGCGTGAAGACGCCCTTCTCGATCATCAGCTCGACCATCCCCTTGAGCGCGGTGACTTCCTTGCGCTGCGCTTCCTCGATGGCGCGGATCTGCTCGGAAGGCGACCTGGTGGCGGCGGCTTCCTGGGTCGAGGTGCGCGGGGGCGCCGCCGCCGGCGGCATCTTGATGGCGGCCGCCGCGGGGTTGGTGCTGCGCCGCTCCGGGGCCTTCACGTCGTCGA
>VFKJ01000285.1 GCA_009885595.1 Myxococcales bacterium
CGACGCGCAGCGCCGGGTGAGGGGCTCGAGGGTGAGGCCCCTCACCCCGACCCTCTCCCCGCTGGCGCAGGGAGAGGGAGACAAGAGGTCGCTCATGGTGCTTCTCCGTGGCGTTGCGTGAAGGTGTCGCTGGTCACCAGGGCGGTGATGAGCGCGGGCAGGCGGCTGCCGTTCTGGGTGAAGGCCGCGGTCATCGTCTTCAAGGTGCACGCATCGGTCGCGACCGGCGCGCGCCCCAGCGCGTAGGTGAACAACTGCCGCGCGGCGCACTCGGCGAACTTCGGATCGGCGGCGATCACGCCCGAGAGTTCGGTCGGTCCGTTGAAGGTGCGGCCGTCGAAGAGCGTGCCGCTGCTGTCGATGGCGAAGCCGCCGGTGTCGGTGGTGCGGTAGCGGCCGATCGCGTCGTAGTTCTCCAGCCCGAACCCGATGGGATCCATCATCGCGTGGCACCCCGCGCAGCTGGGGTTCGCGCGGTGCGCCTCGAACTGCTGCCGCAGGGTGCCGGTGGGCGTGGCCGACTGCATGAACGCCTCCACGTTCGCGGGTGGAGGAGGCGGCTCCATGCACAGCAGCTGCGACATCACCCACTTGCCGCGCTTGACCGGCGAGGTGCGGGTCGCCTGCGAGGTGATGGTGAGCAGGCCCGCGTTCCCCAGCAGCCCGCGGCGGGTCAGCGGCAGGTCGCGCACGCGGGTCAGCGAGCTCGAGCCCGGCGCCGGCAGCCCGTAGTGCGCGGCGAGCCCGTCATCGAGGAAGGTGTCGGTGCCGGTGAAGAGCTCGAGGGCGCTGCGGTCTTCCTGGTAGAAGGTGCCGAAGAACTTCTCGGTCTGCGCCTTCATCGAGGCCTTGAGCGCGGGCGTGATGGCGGGGAAGAGCGAGGGATCGGGCGAGACCTCTTCGACGCCGCGCGACCACAACCAGCTGCCGCCGAACTGAGACGAGAGCGCGTCAGCGCGGGGATCGGCGAGCATGCGGCGCACCTGCGGCTCGAGCTGTGCGCGCAGGCCGCCCGTGTCCGCGAGCGTCGAGAGCTCGTCGTCAGGCGTCGAGGCCCACAGAAAATACGAGAGCCGGGCCGCCAGCTCGTGATCGTCGAGCGCGCGCGGGGCGGTGGAGAGATCCGCCTCCACCCGGAAGAGGAAGTGGGGCGAGAGCAGCACCGCCTGCAGCGCGAGCTCGAGGCCCTGCTGCACGCCGTCGCCTTCCGTCTGCGCGAGGGCGACGAGGGCGCTGAGCCGCTCGAGCTCCGCGTCCACCAGCGGGCGCCGCCAGGCCTTGCGCCCGAAGCGCGAGAGGATGTCGCGCACGCAGCTGCCGCCGCCGGTGGTGGGATCGCAGGTGAGAATCCGCGCGCTGCTCCCCGGCGTGCCGGAGGCGGGGCGCGTGAGCTCGACCCACTCCACGTAGAGATTTCGGTCGGCGGGGGCGACGTAATAGTCGTTGAGGAACCGGGCGCCCACCCGGTGCGTGCCCGCGGTGAGCGTCACCTGCCGGCTGTAGGTCTGCGGCGCAGCGGCGGTGGCGGCGACGCTCACCGAGGTCCCCTGCGCGACGCCGCCCACGAGGAAGGCGAGCTGCGAGCGCTCGGCACCGGCGGCGTCTTCGTACGCGCGCACGCTCAGCGTGTACGTGCCCGCGGCGCTCACGGTGAGGTCGCCCTCGATGCTGCCCGCCGAGTACAGGTTCCACGCGGCGCCCGCCTGCGAGCCCGTGCTGGCGGTCATCGTCGAGGACGGCAGCCGCTGGCTGAAGCCGGGGCGGTACTCGGCGGCGAGCGCGGTCTTCACCAACGCCAGCGCGGCGGCGTCGTACTTCTCCACCAGCAAGGGCGCGGTGCTGAGCACGTCGCCCTGGTTGTCGAAGCCGTGGCCGAAGTCGTCAGCGGGGAACGCGTTCGCGGGGTGGGTGGCGTCTCCGAGGAGATCGCGCACCGTGGAGTCGTACTCGAAGCGGTTGAGCCGACGCAGGGTGACGCGGCCCACGTCGGTGAGGGCGGGCTGACAGACATCGACCTCGGGCTCGGGCGCGCGCACCGGCACGGGCGTCGGCGGCGCTCCGGGCACCCAGTCGGCCGAGGCGAGGAAGCCCTCGCAGCCGGTCAGGGCGAGCAGGCACAAGCTGAACGGAATCCGGGACATGCGCGCCGTTCTGCAATGACTTGACCAGCATCAACCCCGCGCCGATCCGACGACTGTCCACCTCGTTGGCGTGGGGTTGACCCCGCAGGGTGAGCACTGGAGTTGTCACCTCTGGGGTTCCTACTTCCCCAAGATCGCCTTCACCTTCTTCTTGTCGCCGTCGAAGGTGAAGTGGCTGTAGAGCTTGAAGGAGTTCTGGCGATCGACGAGCCGCGGGTTGGAGATCTCCACCACCTTCACCTTCTCCGCGGAGAACGAGAACAGGTCCACCAGCTGGCCGACCTGATCGACATTGAGCCCACCCTCCGCGGTGCGCACCACGTCGAGCTTGGCGTCACTGAAGCTCTCGGCCTTCACCGCCTCCACCAGCGCGGGGAAGTCGACCAGGCCCATCACCACGGCAGAGGGCGCGCCGCGCCACGAGACGATGGTGCGGTAGTACTTCCGCAGCTCCACCTTGCGGTCCATGATCAGGCCGCCGTTCGCCGACATCACCACCCGGTAGAACTGGCCCGCGCGCGCCGGCACTTCGCAGGGCACGTCGAAGCCGCCCAGGTACGAGCCGTCATCGCCCCAGATGTCCGCGTGCGCGCCCTCGGGGCTGATCAACCGCAGCGTCTCCTGCGGCTTGAGCTCGAAGCGCAGCTCGAAGGTGTCCACCCCGACGACCTGCACGGGGGGCGGCCTGGGCGCGCGGTCGCGAGGACCCTGGTTGGGCGGAGGCGCCGGCTCCTGCAGTTGCTGCCCGGTGACCCGCATCTTCACGCTCATGCCCGGCACCTGCACCTGCGTGGTGGTGTCGTCGGCGTCGATGTCGACGTCTACGTCCTGGGCGATCGCGACGGCGGAGAGAGACAGCAGGGCAGCAGCGGGCAAACGGGTCTTCATGGTGGGCCTCGTGAAAGGAGTGGCGCGCGGTTAACACCGACGCAGCCGTCCAGACGCAACGACGACGCGCTCATTCAGCAATTATCGAGCAATTTCAGTGGGCTGCGGCGGGCGCACGCGGGGCGTAGCGGGTTGGTTGCCGTTGCTGCCCAGAGCGATCCACTCTCTTGCACGAAGGGGCTGGCCCGGGGTCCGCCTCCGTTCGATGCTGCGAGGCCCCATGCGCCTTCCCGTCGTGCTCCTCCTGCTCATCCCGGTCGCGCTGGGCTGCGACTGCGGGCGCGCGAAGGTGGTGCAGGTCTTCGACGCGGGCTGCGCGAAGGAGACGTGTGACGGCTTCGATGAAGACTGCGACGGGGTGGTCGACAACGGGCTGCCTTCGCTGAGCTGTGGGGTGGGCGCGTGCGCGAAGGTGGTGCCCAGCTGCCTCGACGCCGCGTCGCAGACCTGTGAGCCCGGCGCCCCTGCCGAGGAGCAATGCAACGGCGTCGACGACGACTGTGACGGGGCGCTCGATGAAGAGCTGCCCCCCCTCTCCTGTGGTGTGGGCCAGTGCGCGGTCACCTTGCCGTCCTGCGTGGACGGGGTGTCGCA
>VFKJ01000422.1 GCA_009885595.1 Myxococcales bacterium
CGTCGCCCGCCTGGAACACCAGCCGAGGCAGCTGCGCGGTGCCGCGAATGAAGTCCTCGAGCTCCCGCTTGAACTCGCCCACCGTCTGGTAGCGAGCTTCCGGCGCCACCGAGAGCGCCTTCATGCAGATCGCCACCAGCCGGCGCGGCATCGACTGCGCGCCCCGCTTCGCCACCTGCTCGGGCGACGAGATGACCGCCTCCATGGCCAGCGCGCGCGTGCCGTTCGAGGTCTTGTCCACGTAGGGGGGCCGCCCCGCGAGGATCCGGTACAGCATGCCGCCCAGCGCGAAGATGTCGCTGCGCTCGTCGAGCGCGTAGTTCTGCCCGCGCGCCTGCTCGGGGGCCATGTACGCGGGCGTGCCGAAGGAAGAACCGTCGTCCTTCTCCCGGGTGGGCAGGTTCGCCTTGCGCTGCGCCAGCCCCCAGTCGACCACGTAGATCTGCCCGAACTCGCCCACCATCACGTTGGACGGCTTCAGGTCGAGGTGCAGCACCCCGCGGGCGTGCGCGAACGAGACGGCGTCACAGACCCGCACCATCACGTCGAGCGCGGCGAAGAGGCCGTCGATGCCCTCCTTTTCGTTGTGCTCGAGGATCTGCTGCAGGCTGCTGCCCTCGAGCACCTTCATGGTGAAGCAGGTGGACTTCTTCTTGTCGGAAGCGAGCGCGTAGACCGCGGGGATGTTCGGGTGATCGAGCTGCGCGGTGATGCGCGCCTCTTCGATGAAGCGGGTGAGCGCCGCGTCTTCCTTCATCAACTCGGGCCGCAGCGCCTTGAAGGCCACCTCGCGGCCCAGGCTCTGGTCGCGCACCCGGTACACCCGCGACATCCCTCCGGCGCCGAGCAGGCCCAGGTCCACGATCTCCCAACCAGAGGGGATCGGCTGGGTCAGCGCTTGCCCGTCATCGGGTCTCTTCTTTCCGAAACCGAACATGCCCACCAGTCTGGCGGATTCCCGGCGGGCGCGCATTCCTTCGGACCCTGCTAGGTCTCTGAGCCAATGTCGCGAACGTGGTTGCTGTGCGCCCTCACCGCCTGGAGTTGCTCGAAGACGCCGGTCCTCACCCCGGTCGATGCGGGCGTGGCCACCGTCGCCGCCGCGGTGACGGTCGAGGCGGACGCAGGCCCCGCGGTGCGCTTCGTCGCGGTGGGCGACACCGGGAAGGGAAACCCCGGCCAGTACCAGGTGGGCGCGGGCATCGGTACCCTCTGCGCGAAGTTCGGCTGCGACTTCGTGGTGCTGCTGGGTGACAACTTCTACCAGAACGGGGTCAGCTCCACGGACGACCCGCAGTGGAAGACCGCCTTCGTCGACCCCTACGCGACGGTGAACGCGCCCTTCTACGCGGTGCTGGGCAATCACGACTGCGGAGGCGACGGCGCCGGCACCGATCTCCCCCGCGGTGACGTGCAGGTCGCGTACTCGGCGGTGAACCCGAAGTGGCGCATGCCCGCCCGGCACTTCAAGTGGCAGCTGGGCAACGTGGAGTTCTTCGCAGCCGATACCAACCGCTCGATGTTCAGCATCGACGACGTCGTGCGCGCCGACTTCGACAAGTGGCTGCCCGCGTCGACGGCGAAGTGGAAGCTCGTCTTCGCGCACCACCCGTACCTGTCGAACGGTCAGCACGGCAACGCGGGCCAGTACGACGACCTGCCCTTCGTGCCCATCGCCAACGGCGCGGGGGTGAAGAGCTTCGTGGAAGATCGGGTGTGCGGCCGCGCCGACTTTCTCTTCACCGGGCACGACCACAACAGCCAGTGGCTCGAGCAGACCTGCTCGCGTCAGGGCGAGCCGCTGCAGACGAGCCTGATCATTTCGGGCGCCGGCGCCAAGTGCACCCCGCTCATCCACAAGCAGCCCTCGCACTACCAGAGCGACCAGCTCGGCTTCGCGTACGTCGTCATTCAGGGCAACACGCTGACGGCGGCCTTCCACGACGCGGACGGCGTGGAGCAGTACACGCGCACCGTCACCAAATGAGCACCGAGACCCCGGCCACGCGGTTTCTGACCGAGCACGGCGTCGCGTTCACCGTGCACGCCTACGAGTACGAGGACCGCGGCGGCACCAGGGGCTCGTCGCAGAAGCTGGGCGTCGAGGAGCACCAGGTGATCAAGACGCTGGTGTTCGAGGACGAGACCAAGGCTCCGCTGCTGGTGTTGATGCACGGCGATCGGCAGGTCTCGGCCAAGGCGCTCGCGCGTGAGCTGGGGGTCAAGACCGTGCAGCCGTGCAAGCCCGAGGTGGCGCAGCGTCACACCGGCTACCAGGTCGGCGGCACCTCGCCCTTCGGCACCAAGAAGGCGCTGCGGGTGTGCTGCGAGCGGACCATCAACACCCTGCCCCGCATCTTCATCAACGCTGGGGGAAAGGGGCTGCTCTGCTCGATCGCCCCCGCTGAGCTGGTGCGGGTGCTGAGCCCGACACTGGTCGACTGCGCCGCCGCGTAGTTCTCAGCCGTCGAGACTCACGACGGACAGTCTGCGCCGCATCTCTGCGCAGAGACTGGTTCCCCCCGTGCCCGCTCGGAGAACCCGGTGGCACGCGCGATGCCTCGTGGCCGTCTGGGAGGCGCAGTGGGGCCACATGACAAGGCGTTCCGAGCGTTGATGAAGGAAGAAGGCGCCGCGGAGGCGTTGCTCCGCGAGCGGCTTCCGCCAGCGACCGTGCGCCGCTTCGCGGGACCACCCGAGGCGCTGCCCGAGAGCTTCGTCGACGAGACCCTGCGCGGGAGCGTCGCGGACCTGTTGCTCCGCGTACCGCTCCGGGGAGGCGAGGAGACGTTCGTCTACTTTCTTCTCGAGCACAAACGCACCGATGGGGCCGCGGTGATGCTCCAGTTGCTGCGCTACCTCGCCCAGATCTACGAGCGCCTCGCGCGCACCCACCGGGGCCGGGCGCTGCCACCGGTGGTGCCGATCATCGTCTACAACGGCGACCGCACGTGGAAGGGACCGCGCCGGTTCTCGGACCTCCTCGAGACGACCCGAGAGCTGAAGCACCTCACCGTCGACTTCGGCGTGGTGCTGGTCGACCTGGGTGCTGAACCCATCGAGCACCTCTCGGCACATCGCACCTTGAGAGGCGGGCTGCTCGGACTGAGGGTCGCGGCCGTGGGTCCACGTGACCAGGAAGCGCTCATTCACCGGGCGATCGCGGCCCTCGCGCACGACCCATCGACCTTGCGGCTCTTTCTCCGATACCTTGTGCAGGTCGCTGAACGGACGGCGTTGCCGGTCCTGTGGCGCGCGATAGAAGAAGAGCAGGACGGAAAGGACCAGCGAATGCAGACCATCGCCGAGTATCTGGAGTCGAAGGGCTTTCGCCGCGGCGAGCGGAAAGGCCTCGCGAAAGGCCGAGCGGAAGGCCGAGAACAAGAGCGCGAGGCCATGCGAGCGGTGGTGCGTCGAGCCCTCAAGCGACATTTCAAGAGACTCTCGGCGGCGACCGAAGCCAAGCTCACCTCCGCGGACACCGGTATGTTGGCCTCATGGCTCGAGCGCCTCCCCGACGCGCGCTCGATCCGAGACGTGTTCAACGATCACTGAGGGCTCAGAGCCCCGTCTGCAGCATCTCCGCCACCACCCGGCGAATCAGCTCGCGCCGCACTTCTCTGCGCGCGCGCTCGTAGGCGCTCACATGCACCCGGCCGGTGTTCGCCTTGCGCGTCTTCGCGGCCGCGCGCACCACCAGGTCGACGCGGCTCGGCTCGAGCTGAAACGGCCTTCGCGCGTCCTTCGACAGGAAATAGTTGATGCCTCGCGCCTCCAGCAGCTTCATGAGGTGTTTTCGGGATTCAGCGATCAGCGACAGGTCGATGATGTCCGCCATGCGTGAAGCGATTTGTCCTTCGGATCGCGGGCCTCGTCCATTTCACGTCGTGATCGCCGCGGGTTTGACAGCGCCCACGCTTCGATCAAGCAACCAGTCGCGCGGGCGTGACGCTCTCTTCGGGCAGCGTGCCCTGGGGTGCCGGGCCGTGACAGACTGCGCGCATGGAGTGGCGCGAAGACGTAGGCCCTGCGAGGGCCGGTGACGCAGGGGCGCGCGAGCGGCTCCGCGACTACTTCACGCCCTTCGCGCATGGCATCGCGCTGGCCTCTTCGCCCCACCACGTCACCGAGGCCCTGGTGCCCCGCATTCTCGACGAGGCGCTCCGGACCCTCGGCGGCGTCGACCCCGAGGACCTCGGCGTCCACCTGATGAACGTCGCCCGCCGGCTGGCGAAAGAGGCGACCCCCGGCAACATCGAGGAACAGGGCGCCACCCAGGCCTCGCTGCTCGAGGCCCGCCAGAGCGTCTCCCGGCTGCGAGCGATTCCCCTGCAGGCCCGCGAGCGCTTCCTGCTGCGCGTGGTCGAGGGCATTCCGGGGCCCGAGCTCGCCGAGGTCGCCCGCGTTCCCCCCGGCGAGCTGCGCGCCGAGCTCGAGAAAGCCGCCGCCGAGGCCGCGCGCTCGTTTGGCCAGGGTCAGAGCTTCGCCGGCGACACGTACCTGTGGGACCTCACCGGCACGCCGCCCGCACTCATCGCCCGGCTCGAGATGCAGCTGCCCGTGCTGCGGTTCGATCCGGGCGCGGCGCCCCCGCCCCCGGCCACCTCGGCGGGCACCTTCCAGGAGCTCTCGGCCATCGCGCCGCCCCCGCCCGCAAAGGCCAGGCTCTTCGAGGAATTCGAAGGCACCGAGACCGGCCTGGTCACCGCGCCCGCGCCCGCGCGCCAGCCGCCGCTCGACGTGAACCCGTTCGACAACGTGCGCACCATCGCCGCCACCGATCTCCCCGCGGAGGCTCGGGGCCAGGTGCCGATGGTGCCCTGGGTCGATCCGAGCAAGAGCGGCAAGCAGCCCGTGGTGCCGCGCCCCGTTCCCGCCGTCGCGCCCGAGGGCGAGCGCAGCAGCAAGAGCAACAGCGGGAAGAGCAACAGCAACAAGAGCAGCAGCAGCAAGAGCGGCAAGGTGGGCCCGGTGCCCGACGGCAGCAAGAGCGGCCGCCAGCAGCCGCTGCCACCGCGGGTCGAGGTGACGAAGGAAGGCCCGAAGGTCGAGGACCCCGAAGACACGCAGGCCAAGGTGCCCGCGCTGGTGCTCGCGGCCCAGGCCGAGATCGTCACCAGCCCCGAGGCGGACATGCTCGGGAAGCCGACGATGATGTTGCCGCTGTCGCAGGCCGTGCTCGCGGCGCCGTCCGTCACCAACCAGGAGACGCGCGTGGGCGGCGTCACCACGCCGACCGTTCAGCCCGGTCTGCTCGAGGCTCCGGCCCTCACCGGCCCGCAGCCGCTCTTCATCGCCGGGCTGCTGGCGATCGTGGCCTTCGCGATCTACTCGACGTCGATCTTCGCGATGGATCGGCAGCAGCGCGCGAGCTGGACCCTCACCCAGGTGGTGGTCGCCGCCGAGGAGCTCGGCGTGGGCGACATCGTCACCCTGGAGAACGTCGCGCTTCGCTCGGTGCCCGAGCCCTTCCAGGGCAGCGGGGTGGTGAAGGCCGACATGATGAACTTCATCCTCGATCAGCGCCTAGCGGTCGGGGTGCAGCTGGGAGACCCGCTCTTCCTCTCGCAGTTCGTCTCGATGCGAACGGCTGATCAGCGGCTCTCGACGAGGGTGATGAAGCGCACCCGCGGCTTCACCATCGCCACCAGCGCCGTGGCCGCGGTAGGCCGTTGGGTCAGGCCGGGCGATCTGGTCGACGTGCTGGTCACCTTCCCCGGCAAGTACGCCTCTCGCAAAGGCGTCGAGCGCCGCGCGGTCACCCTGCTGCAGAAGGTGCCGGTGCTGGCCACGGGCAGGGTGTCTGACGCGCTCGGGGAGGCCACCATGGACGAGCGCGAGAAGGCCTACATGGACGTGACCCTGATGCTCACCGCCGAGGAAGCCGAGGCCCTCACGCTCGGCGCCAGCATCGGCCGGGTGAAGCTCACCCTGCGCAACGAGGAAGATCTCGAGGAGGATCGAAACCTCGACAGCGCGTACACCGACTCCGACACCCTGCTCGACGGCGCCCGGCAGAAGGTCGTCAGCACCAAGCACGACAAGATCATCCAGATCATCCGGTCCAAGGCGAGCCCGAGCCGCTAGCCAGGTCTTCTGCAGGCGATTCAAGACGACCGGCCTCGTTGCACTCCCGAGGAGGCTCCGGCGGAGCCGAAGAGCCTTCACACCGGGCTGATGCGCCGATAGCGACGCAGCGCCTCGACCTCGCTGGTGGTGTGAGTGAAGCCGGTGGCCGCCTTGTAGGCGCTGCCGTCCACCACGATGGGGTACTTGATGTGCTCGAGCGCGCCCCTCGGCAGGTTGGGGAAGCCGAAGCGACCGAGCATCTGCACCAGGATGGGCTCAGGCACCGGCACCACGGTGCGGCCGGTCTCGCGCGCGATCATCCCCAGCGGGATCGGCGCCGGTCCCGCGACGTTGAAGATGCCGCGCGGCCGCTTCTCGACCGCCACCGTGATCCCGCGCGCGGCGTCGTCTTCTTCGAGGAACTGGAAGAGCGGATCGAACCCGAACACCATCGGCACCCGCTTGCCGCGCAGGAAGCTGGAGAGCGTGCCGGTCTTCGAGGGGCCCAGCGTGTACACCAGCCGCAACAAGGTGGTGGTGATCGACGGCTCGCGCCACAACATGTTGGCCGCGTAGAGATCGGCCGCCACCAGGTCGGCCAGCTCGGGGAAGTTCCCGATGCCGTTCGGGGGCTCGTTTTCCGTGTGGTACAGCGGCGAGTCGGCCGAGGCCCCGTAGTAGGTGTGCCGCCCCACCACCACCACGTGCTTCACGCCGTGCGCGACCGAGTGATCGAACACCGCGCGGGTGCCGGCGATGTTGATGCGCGCCCGTTCTTCCCCCGAGGCCGACAGCGCGTTCACCGTGGCCATGTGCACCACGCAGTCCGGGCGCTCCCGACGGAAGACGTCTTCCGCGGCCCGCTTGCGAATGTCGACCTCGTGCACCTGGATGTCGCGCGGGGCGTCCCACCAGGGGCGGCGATCGAGGCCGATGATCGAGTGCCCGGCCTCGCGCAGCTTGAGCGCCACCATCCGGGCGAGCGCGCCGCCGACGCCGACGATGAGGACCTTCATGACTCCAGCCCCTTCCGATCGGCCCGGGCCGCTTCGATCAGCTCCGCGATGCGCGTCTTCACCTGGTCGACGTAGCCGACGATCACCGAGTCTTCTTCGTCTCCGCTGCCCTCGAACACGAGCGGCTTGCCGTAGTGCACCACCAGGCGGGCCGGCAGCGGCGCGGCGAGGCCGTACGGGGTGATCGGCACGTACGGCACACCCATCAACTTGCCCAGCGTCGCCGAGTTGTGAACCGTGGGCACCGCGTCGCCGCCCCCCACGAAGCCCAGCGGCACGATGGGCGACTTCGTCTTCAACGCCAGGCGCATGAAGCCCGTGCCGAAGTCGACCAGCGAATGGCGCTCCTTGTAGAGCTTGGCGGTGCCGCGCGCGCCCTCGGGGAAGACCATCAACAGCCGGTCGTCCATCAACAGCCGCTCGGCGTGCTCGGGCAGCCCGGTGAGCTGGCCGCAGCGCGAGCTCCACAGGCTCCCCACCGGCAACATGTTGATGAACTTCTCCGCCATGCCCTGGGCCAGCCGGGGCGGCTCCATCTCGAGCAGCATCGAGGTGAGCACCATCGCGCCGTCGAGCGCGTAGCCGCCGGAGTGGTTGCCCACCAGCATCGCCCGCCCGCGCGGCGGCACGTGCTCGAGGCCCACCGCCTTCACCCGAAAGTAGCGGCGATAGAGGAAGCCCAGCACGCCGAAGAAGACCGCCAGGTGCTTCTTGGAGATGCCGTAGGGGTCGATGCCTAAGGAATTGAAAGGGAGCTCCAGCCGATCGACCAGGTCTCTGACCGCTTCGTCACGCGCCATGGGGCGCCGACTCTAAACGAAGGTTTCAGACGTGACGGGGCTGTTTGACGTTGGCGCGCTGAACGAAGTCTTCCAGCTGACCCGAGAGATGCGAGGCCTCGATGAGCGTGGTGAAGCGCCCGATGGGCACGTCCTCGGGCCCGGACGCGTTCATCACCCACAGGGAGAGCGCGTAGCCGGTGGGCACCCGGGTGATGGGCATCTTCAGCACCCGCAGCTCGACGCGCGCCATCTCGAGGGGCTCTCCATCGAGCAGCAGCCGGCCGTTGGCGCGCACCAGCGTGCGTTCCTGCCGCCTGGCCAGGCGCGTCAGCGCGATCGCGAGGATCGGGAAGACCACCACGTCGACGATGAGGATGAACTGGCCCCCGGGAGCGGCGAGATCGCTCAGCGCCAGCATTCCGACGAGGGTGAGCAGCACCGCCCCCCAGAGCACCAGCCGCGCGCGATCCCGCCCGACGTGGACCACCATGTAATCCGGACGGGATTGGGTGACGCTGATCCGACGCACGGCGAACCTCCTGCTGCGGCCTCTTGCAGGGCAAGTGTAGCCCTCATCCAACCCGCGTGCAGGGCGGACGCTTCCCGGCGCCTACATCCACACCAGGATGCCCACGAGGATCCCACTGAAGAGGAGGATGAGCGCCGCGGCGATCGCCAGCTGCGTCATCGCGTCCTTGCGCGCCACGTCATCGAGCTCTTCACCGCGCAGCAGGTGCATCACGTTCCACCACATGCGCCCCCCGAGCACCTGATCGGTCCCCGCGCTGCGGGTGCGGTCCTTCTTCTGCGCCGCTTCCTGCTCTTCCATCCGGGTGCCCGCGACGCGCAGGTGGGGCTGAATCAACGGCTTGCCGTCGATGGCGCCGATCGCACGCCGCTCCTTCTCCACGTCGGCCTTCAGGCTTCGCTCGGCCGGCGCCGGGTTGTCCTTCCAGGTGGGGGCCTCGAGGTGCGCAGGGCGGGCGCGCTGCTGGGCTTCCTTCGTCTTCGCCTCGAGCAGCTGCCGCGCCGCTTCCATGCCGGTCCGGCCGTCGTCGGTCTGGAGCGCCTCGAAGCCCGCGCGCTTGAGGGCCTTGTCGAACTGGCCCAGCGCCTTGTGCAGCTCCGGCTCGCTGAGCGGCGGCGCCAGCTGCAGCCCGGTGGCCGAGGTGGCGAACGCCCCTCCGTCTTCCTGCGGAGCGCCTTTCGCGGCCTGCTCCGCCTGGGCGGTGCCGTGGGCCAGTTGAGAAAATCGCGTGGCGTAGGCCTCGAAGAAGGAGAAGGCGCGCGCCGCTTTCTGGTCCTTCGTCATGCCCCGGTGGTTCAGCAGGTCCTGCTCGACCAGCTTCAAGTCGGCCAGGAAGCGCTCGGGCAGGGTGCGGGCGTCGGTGAGCCGCTCGGTGTCAGGCGTGAGCGAGCTGACGTCGCGAAACACCGCCGCGCTTCCCGAGGAGAGCAACGAGGACACGTCGCGCGCCACGTCGCGAAAGGCATCGCGCAGCTCGGGCGAGGTGATGACCTTCTGCACTTCCTTCAGCTCGGCGGTGCTGACCGCGCCGCTCCTCGCCCGCCGCAGCAGCTCTTGCGCCGCGGCGACGCCGCCGCCACCGCCGGCCCGCAACGAGCGCATGAGGTCGCCGTTCCCCGCCATGAAGCAAAAGCTAGCACGGTGGTTTGCTAGTGCCCCGACGCCCCGGCGCCTATCCTTGGCGCGGACATGAGTGACTCCGACGGCGCGGACAAGAGACGGCACCCCAGAACGCCGCTCAACGTGCTGGTGCAGTTCCGCTTCGACACCTTCGACGAGTTCCTCGCGGAGTACTCGGTCAACATCTCGCCCGGCGGCATCTTCGTGAAGACCGACGAGCCCCGTGAAGAGGGCTCGGTCATCTACCTGCAGTTCGCCTTGAAGGACGGCAGCAAGCTGATCGAGGGCATGGGCCGGGTGGTGCGCGTCAACCCGCCGGGCGATCCGCAGCGGCCCCCGGGCATGGGCATCGAGTTCATGAACTTCGACGATGAATCGATGGCGCTGATCGCGGAGATAATCGCCCAGCGCAGCGGCACGAAGAACTGACCGGCCATGGGACTGCGCGGCCGGCTGCTGCTCGCGTTCCTCATCCCCACCCTGCTGGTGCTCTCCCTGGGCGGCTTCGGGCTCTACCGCGCCAGCCGCAACGTGCTGGAAGAGGAGCTGGGGAGATCGCTGTCGGGGATCGCGGCGTCCATCTCCGCGCAGCTCAAGGGCGAGCGGGTGCTCTCGGTGGAAGCAGCTGACGCGCAAGGTGAAGGCAGCCGCACCTGGCGCTCGCTCACCGCGCAGCTCACCGAGCTCCAGCAGCGCACCGGCGTCCGGCGCATCCTGGTGACCGACTCCGAGCGGCGCGCGCGCCTCGACGTGGGCGGCACCCTGGCGCCCCTGACCGAGGCGACCGAGCTGCTGCGCGATGGGCTCGAGATCCAACGGGTGCTCGGCGGCGAGCCGGCCTCCAGCCAGGTGCTCTTCGAGGGCACCGACGGGCTGCTCTACAAGACCGGCTACGCGCCGCTGCTGTCCGACGGCAAGGTCGTCGGGGTGATCGCGGTGGAAGGGAGCGCGGCGTTCTTCGGCCCCCTCACCCGCCTGCGTAACGCCTTCGTCGGCCTGGCGTCGCTGACGCTGCTCTTGCTCGCCGTCACCGCGGTGCTCTCGGCGCGCGGGGTGGCGCGGCCGTTGGAGCGGCTGGTGTCGGCGGCGCTGCGCATCGGGGGCGGCGATCTCTCCACCCCGGTCGCTCCTGAGAAGACCCTGGAGATCGGCATCCTCGCGCGCGAGCTGGAGTCGATGCGCGAGGCCCTGGAGAGCCGCGATCGCCAGCTCAAGCTGATGCTGGGCGGCGTCGCCCACGAGGTGAAGAACCCCC
>VFKJ01000909.1 GCA_009885595.1 Myxococcales bacterium
AGCGACCCGCCCTGGTGGACGCTGGGCCGCGACCTCCGGTGAAGCGCATCACCGCTTCTGCTGTCACGCATTCCTGCCGCTGGCAGTTGTCACCAAGCCGATGCTGCTGCTGGCGAAAGACCCGGGCTTAATGCTTCTGCGGGGGGGGACGAGGGTGCCCGGAATGCAGAAGTTCGAAGACGTGGTCACGAAGATCGCCCGCGACGCCGTGGCGCAGGCCGAGCTTCAGGCGGCGATGAAGCCCCTGGGTCCCCGGGCGCAGCTTTCCGTCGATCAGATCGGACGAATCGATCGCGCGATGATGGCTGACCAGTTCGTGCGCAACCTGAAGGCGCTCTCGGTGCAGCAGGCCACCGTGCTGGAACGCGAGCTGCTGCGAGAGCTCGACGCCAGTCCCGGCCGCTTCAGCTCGAAGCTCGACGGGGCGGTCTCCCTGGTAGAGCTGCGCACCCACCTCAAGCAGTCGCTCACGGGGCTGGGGCTCGACTGGGAAAAGCTCACCCGCGCGCAGTCGCTGGTGGCCGGCGTCGCGCGCTGGCTGCAGTCCATCGGGGGGGCCAGCCTGCAGGTGAGGTCGACGGGCTCTTCCGTCGACTTCGTGCTCACCGCCGAAGACCGGTCCCTCACTCCCGAGGAAGTGCGTCAGTCCCCGCTGGTGCAGATGCTCAGCGCCCAGACCGACGGCTTCATGGTGAACAAGGAAGAGTCCACCCTCGAGATCAGCTTCAGAATCCTCCGCGCCGCCTGAAGAAAGTTCCCCCATGACGACCCTGCTCGACGTCTTCGCCACGCCCCGCAACGCGAAGTCCCGCACCCAGAAGCTCCGCAAGGCGTTCCTCGCGGGCTACCAGGAAGCCCACCCCGGCTTCGTTCACCTCGAGCTCGATCTCTCGGCCGAGCACGCCTCGCTGCCCGCGTTCGACGAGTGGGACATCGAGGCCAAGTTCTCGGTGATGTACGGAGAGGGGAAGCTCGACGAGACCACCGCCAAACGCTGGGATCGCCTCACCCAGCTGACCGATCAACTGCATGCCGCGGACGCCTTGCTGATCACCGCTCCCATGTGGAACTTCGGCGTGCCGTGGATGCTCAAGC
Source organism: Myxococcales bacterium (assembly GCA_009885595.1). Classification (GTDB taxonomy): domain Bacteria; phylum Myxococcota; class Myxococcia; order Myxococcales; family Myxococcaceae; genus Archangium_A. The sequence continues at coordinate 1,096 of VFKJ01000909.1, forward strand.
GGTGGATCGACTGCGTGGTGCAGGGCCGGCTCACCTTCGAGTTCGTGAACGGCGGGTTCAATGGGCTGCTCAAGGGGAAGCGGGCCATCATTCTCACCACCCGTGACGGGGCGTACGCCCCGGGCACCCCATACGCCGCGATGGACTTCTCCGTGCCGTACCTGCGCACGGTGCTGGGGCTCATCGGGTACGCGCCCATCGACGCGGTGATCGCCGAGCCGATGGTGATGGGGGGGCCAGAGGTGGGCGCTACCGCGCTGGAGAAGGGTATCCTCGAGGCCGGCGCGCTCGGGCGAGTGTCGTAGCTCGAGTGAGCGGGTCTGCTGAGTAGTGTGCTTGCCATGATCCGGGTCGCTCCACCTCGGCCAGACGTCCGCTGCGCTTCCGTCTGTCTCGCGCAGCGTTCCGCTGCTATCGGTTC
>VFKJ01000835.1 GCA_009885595.1 Myxococcales bacterium
CTCTTCTTGCGGGGGCGGTGGCCCCGGGGATCCCAGCTGACCGAAGCGCTGCTCCAGTCGGCCGTCGGCGGCCAGGGTCGCGGGCCCCTCGAGGATCTCGTCGCCGTCTTTCTCGTCGGTCACCGTGCGCATTGTGCCGTGTTTTCGATGAATCTGCAGGGCCGCAGGCGTATGGCCAGCGGCGTGACTGCAGTCCAGAAACCGCGCGTCAACGGAGTCGCCGTCATCGCGGTCTCGTCCGTGTTCTTCGGCGTGATGGCGGTGCTCGCTCGCCTGCTGGCCGGTCGGGTGCCGGCGGCCGAGGTGGCGGCGGTGCGCTTCGCGGTGGGCATCGTGGGCTGCGCCTTGCTCTTCGCGTGGAAGCGGCGACTGCCCAACCTCGCCCAGGGCCGGCTGCTGATGATGCGGGGCGTGTTCGGCGGCGTCGCGGTGGTGACGTACTTCTTCGCCATCGAGCGGTTGGGGGCGGCGCCGGCGACGGTGCTCAACTACTCCTCGCCCATCTACGCGGCGGCCTTCGCGGCGCTCTTCCTGGGCGAGACCTCGACCTCGATGCGGCGGGTGGGCCTGGCGGTGGCGACCTCCGGCGCGGTGTTCGTCGCGTTCTCCACGGGCTCGGTGGAGAACCCGTTCATTCCCGATCTGGGCGCGGTGGCGGGGGTGCTCTCGGCCATCACCGGCGGCGCGGCGATGACGGTGATCCGCAAGCTGCGCGACGACACCGACGCCATCACCGTGTTCTTCGCCTTCTGCATCGGCGGCCTGCTGGTGAGCGCGCCGCTCGCCGCGCCCGGCTGGGTTCCACTCTCAGGCAGCGCGCTGGGGCTGTGCCTGGTGATCGGGGTGTTGTCGATCGGCGCGCAGTTGCTGTTCACCTGGGGCATGGGCTTCACCAGCGCGACGGTGGGCAGCGCGACGACTCAGTTGGTGCCCGCGGTGGCGTGGATCCTCGCCCTGGGGTGGCTGGGCGAGCCGGTGACGGTGCTGGGCGTGATCGGCGCGGTGCTGTGCGTGAGCGGGGTGCTGCTGGGCGTCGTGCCCTGGCGAGAGCTCATGCCGGGGCGGCGGTCGACAAATCCTTGAGGTATTCCCAACGGAAGATGCCGGTGTTGTGGAGATCGCCGAAGGTGAACGACAGCGCGTAGTTCCCCACGCTGTTCACTTCGATCACCTTCATGTCCTGGGGAATGGTCTCCACCTCGAAGGTGCGCTTGCCGGACCACTCTTCGACGCAGCCGGCGCAGGGGCAGTACTGGCGCAGCCGGCGCGTGGCCACCGCGGTGGTGGTGCCGTCGCTCCAGGTGAGCGTCAGCTCGTTCTGCCCTTTCGAGAGCACCACGGCGGTGGCGGTGATGCTCTTCTTCTTCGGCTTGACCGAGTCCCAGATGCTCACGATTTAAGGCTCCTCGACGAGGGCGATGACGGCGCTGGCCAGGCGTTCGACGAAGCCGTCGATGAGGACGTTGGGCCGCGGCCGCTCGTCGGCGAGCAGGCCCTCTTCGTAGGTGACGTCGAGGCCGAACTCGCGGCGCAGCGGAGGCACGTTGGCGAGGTTGACCGCGAAGTCCGGCTGGCTGGGGTACTTCACCAGCCGCGACTGCAGCGAGGCGGCGTCGAGGTTGAAGCGCTCGACCAGGCCGTAGACGCGCACCGTCTCCTCGACCGGGTTGAGGTTGAAGAACTGCAGCGGCCAGATGAGCAGGCCAAAGCCGAACGCGAGGTTCTTGAGCGTGCGATCGCTGGCGATGGTGTCGTTGCCCTCGATGATGGTGCGCACCACCGTCACCGGGCCGCGGAGCAGCTGCGCGCCGGACGTCGAGGTGACGCGCCACGAAGGCCGGCGCCGCTGCACCTCGGCGAGCACGCGGTGCTGCACCTCGACCAGGGTGGGGGGCTTGGCGAAGAAGGGCTTTTCCTGCACCTGCCGGGTGATCGCCACCGTGCTGGGCGTGCCGGTGAAGCCGGGGCTCCCGAAGCCGGTGCCGGAGCTGCCGTAACCGGACCCCAGGGTGGCGTACTCGGTGCGCGTGGAGGTCTGCAGCTCGGCGAGCTCGAACAACGGCTCGATCACCACGATGCGGGCGATCTGCGGATCTTCGGGCGAGAAGGCGCGTTCGCCCACCAGCTGCGCGGTGGCGCAGCCGGAGCACAGGAAGATGACGAGCAGCAACCGGGCGACCATGAGGAGCGCCCTACAACGACTCCGTTGGCTCGGGAAGCTCCCCGGAAGACAGAGACCTGGGTCAGCCGGCTTGGATCACGTTCGGAGGTTCAGCGGAACCGGTACGCGGTCAAGCGCCGGGCTCCGCGAGAGACGAGCTTCCCCTCGGCCACGCCGGTGGCGAGGTCGCGGCTCGCGGTGGCGGTCGACACCATCACGTGC
>VFKJ01000094.1 GCA_009885595.1 Myxococcales bacterium
CTTGTAGGGCTATGAAGGGCCCATTCCAAGAGGGAAGGCTCATGAACGAACTCGAATTCCCCATCCACAAGCCCGCTCGTACTTCGCTGACCGTGGTCGCGGTGCTGCTGATGGTGTTGTGCGTCACCTTTCCCGCGGCCATCTACCTGCTGGTGCGCCTGACCCAGATGAAGGTGAAGCTCACGGCCTCCGGCCTGGAGGCGCTGGGCTTCCTCACCGACAAGGTCGAGTTCGATCAGGTCGCGCGCTTCGGCGTGCTGCACGTGCCGGTGGTGGCGGGCGGGCTCGGCGGCTACCTCGCGCGCATGAAGCTCAACCACATGAGCGAGGGGCTCAACCTCGTCTTCCTGCTCAAGAACGGGAAGACGGTGAAGTTCATCGCGAACCAGTACGAGCGCCACGACGAGCTGATCGACAAGGTGGCGGCCTCGGTGCGGGTGCCGCGCGAGGAGATGCAGATGGGCCTCTTCACCTGGAAGTGGCCCGAGCGCGCCTGATGCCTTTCAGCGCATCAGGCGATCAGCCCCAGCGCCGCGGGCAGGAACAGCGGCTGCGCGCTCTTCTACTCCGCGTCCGGAGCGAGGGCGATGGTCTCACCCAGGTCGAGCACGCCCCACTCGAGCTTCGGGTTGGCCTGGAGGAAGAGCGCGCGCGTCGCGTCGAGGTCGAGCCCGGGCATCAGCGCGAGGCCCCGCTGGTACGGCTGGAAGAAGTTGTCGTAGTGCGTGGGGAGAACTCGCAGCGCCTTGCTCTCGCCCAGCAGCCCGTCGATCTTGGTGCGGGTCTGCTGCTCGCCGGTGACCCCGACGATCAGCGTCCTGGCAGGCAGCCCGCCGAGCTCGCCTTTCTCCCAGGTGCTGGTGGGGTGAAACCACACGGTGGTGTCGGCGGCCGCGAGGCGGAAGGTGAGCGTCTCGTCGAGGGTGTAGTTCCAGAACCAGAGGGCCCCGGCGGTCGGGGACAGCGGCCCGCTCATGGGCTGCGAGAACACGAGGTCGGCGTGACGGCTGCCGCGCACGTCGATGGTGAAGCCGCCGATGGTGAGCTGATCGCCTTGGTGCACCACGCGGGTCTGCTCCGGCTTCACGCCGCGGCTGAGCGCGAGGTTGACGGTGTTCTGCGAGCCGACCACCAGCGCGCCGGTGCGCCTGGCGATGGCGGCCACGTCGAGCGCGTGATCGAAGTGCGTGTGATTGACGAGGATGACGTCGGCCTTCGGGCAGACCTTCGCGCCGAGCGCAGGATCAGCGTCGATGGGCCCGGTGATCAACGCGAGCGGATCAGGCCGGGTGGGCGTGGGATCCAGCAGCACCGTGGTGGTGCCGTCGGTGAGCTCGAAGCCGCTGACCCCTAAGGATCGCAGCGCGAGCCCATGACCTGGCTGCACCGGCACCCGCCAGGACGGGGGGGGCTGGTGCTGCGGCGGGATCGTCCAAGGCAGGTGACGGGTGAAGGTGAACCAGGCGAGCAGCAGGAGCGCGGGCAGCACCACGGGCAGCCAGAGCAAGATCTTTCGGCGACGCGAGCGGGCCACGGCGCGGGTACTTTCTCACGAAGCGCGTAGGGTGGACTCTTGATCCGAGCCATCGCACTGGGAATCCTCGCTGGGGGCATCGCGCTCACCGTGTACGGCATCAACGCCTCGCGCTCCTTTGGTTCGGAGATCAGCAAGGTCTTCACCGGAAACCCGAGCGATCACTCGATGGGGTTGATGATCGGCGGGGTGGCGATGATCGTGGCTGGCGCCGCGGGGTTCTTCCTGGGCGGCAAGAAGGGCTGATCACTCGCCGGAAAGACCGAGCCCCAGGGCCGTGGCTCCGCCCGCGACCCCGAGGCCCAGGCCCGCCAGTCCGATTCCCAGCAGCGCGTTCGAGAGGTCCGCCTGCCGCACGGCGTCGCCGCGGGTGAGGGTGGTGACGAAGGGCTTCTCCTGTAGCGCGGTGTCCAGCTGTCCCTTCACCACTGCGCTGGCGACGAGCAGCCCGATCGCCACCGCGCCGACCCCGGCAGAGCTCCAACCGAGCACCTTCGGCGCGACGGGCGAGGGCTCGACCCATTCCGGCGTCGCCTCCACGAGGCGCGGCGTGAGCTTCGGCTCGGTCACCACCGGGGGCGGCTCCGCGACCGGGCGATCTTTCTCGAGCCGTTTCTGAAGATCGTGGGCGAAGACCTGCGCGTCCGGGCTCGTCTCCAGCTTCTCGCCCGAGAGCAGGAAGGTCTGCTGCAGCACCAGCGCGTCGTCCTTCACGGCCTCGAGGTCGATGGTGAGGCCCTTGCGGTTCTTCACCGCGGTCATCCCGATGACACAGCCGCCGCGCGCCTGCGCCTGCGCCAGCAGGCAACTGCGATCTGCGCAGCCCTGAGCGCTCACCACCGCCTCGAGCCCGACCTGCTCCAGCGCGAGCTTCAACTTGCCGCGCAGCTGCGCGGCCGCCTGGGTCGAGACGCCGAGGCTGGAGCGCTCGACGATGGCGATCGGCGGTGCCGCGGCGGTGGTGAGCAACGTCAGCAGGAGCGGCAGCACGATCGCCTCGTCACTTGGGGAAGTACGTCTCTTCGAGATCGCTCAGCTCGCGCCAGCACTGCTCGGGCCCCGCGGTGCAGAAGCGGGCTTCTTCGAGCTGCAGGTGCGCGGTGCGGCGCAGGTGCGCGGGCAGCTCGCTGATGCGCGCCTTGAGCTGGCGCCACCGATCCTTCACGTCCCGGTGGGTGTGTTTGCTGCTTCGCTGAGGGCGGACCGGCGGCGGCTTCGGCGCCTCCACCACCGGCGGCGCGGGCTGGTCGACGGCCGCCGGCGCGGGCTCAGGGAGGGGAGTGGGCTCCGGATCCGGAGCCGGCTCCGGTTCCGGCACTGGGATGGGCGCGGGGCGGCGGAGGCTGGGCTTCTGCTCGACCGGCTCGGGGGTGAGCAGCACGAAGGCCGCGGCGGTGGCGGCGACGACCAGCACGCCGCCGAGCACGAAAGGCCACGCGCTGCGCGAGCGGAGGGCGGGCACGGAGACGGTGGTGAGGGGCGGCGGGCGCTCGGTGAGCACCGGCGTGCGTTCCGTGTTCGGCGCCGTCTCCTCGGCGCGCGCGCTGGCTTTCGGTGGGCGCTGCGCGGGCCTGACGCGGGTCGGTGCGGCGGCTTCATCCCGCATGCGCTCGAGTTGCTCGCGCACCGCGGCGGCGGAGGCAGGCCGCTTCGCGGGATCCTTCGCGAGCATCTGGAGCACGAGCTTCTCCAGCGCGGCGGGCACCCCGGCCGCCTGCGGGCGCAGGGGTTTGGGCGCCAGGGTCGCGTGTTGATCGAGCAGCTCGTGCAGGTTGCCCTCGAAGAAGGGCGGTCGGCCGACCAGCAACTCGTAGGCGAGGCAGCCCAGGCTGTAGAGATCGGTCTGGGGTCCCACCGCTTCGCCGCGCGCCTGCTCGGGGGCGATGTAGAGCGGCGTGCCTCCGACGCTGGTCTGGCGCACGGGAGCGCCCGCTTCGCCGCGCCGGGCGAGCCCGAAGTCGAGCAGCTTGGGGAAGGTGGTGCCGTCATGCAGCTTCACCACGAACACGTTGCCGGGCTTGAGGTCGCGGTGAATGACGCCCGCGGCGTGCGCGGCCCCGAGCGCGTTGAGCATCGGAATGAGCAGCGCGATGGTCTCCTTCGCGGTGAGCGTGCCCTTGCGGTCGATCAGCACGTCGAGCGGCTCGCCTTCGAGCAACTCCATCACCAGGTACGGCTCGCCGGCGGGCGTCTCGCCGAAGCTGAAGACGTCGATGATGCCCGGGTGGCGGGCGGCGCTCACCGAGCGCGCTTCTTCGAGGAAGCGGCGGGCGTGGGCGGGGTCCTGCGCGAACTCGCGCTTGAGGACCTTGATGGCGACCGGCCGCCCGATGACGGGCTGCTCGCCGCGGTAGACGAGCCCCATGCCGCCCTGGCCCAGGTGCGCCAGCACGCGGTACTCGCCGAGCATCTGGCCGATGAGCGGATCGAAGTCGCTGGTGACTTTCCGGACGGTGGTGTGCTCGACCGCGGGCCCCGGACTGGACGCGCGCACGGCGGTGGGATCGAGCCCGATGTCGTCGCCGACGGACGGCGGTACGGTGCGGCCGGGCGCCGTCTTCCCATCGCGGTCGTCGGGGTCGCGTTCGCTCACAGCTTGTTGAACCAGGGAGAGAGGACGAGGGC
>VFKJ01001161.1 GCA_009885595.1 Myxococcales bacterium
CAGGGTGTGCGCGGTGGAGTCGGCGTCGTAGGTCCCGCCCACGGCGGTCGCCAGGGGCAGCGGCGTGGCGACGGAGCGCACGTTGGTGTTGGTGCGCTGGAGCGGGGGCAGCGCGAGGTTGGCCTGGGTGGGGATCGCCTGGCTGAGCGCGCTGGCGAAGGACACCATGTCGGGCCAGCGGCCCTCGGCGCCCTTGGTGCAGGCGCGCTGCAGCACCGCCTCGAGCTCGGGGTAGTCGAGCTCAGGCGCGAAGGTGACGAGCGGGGGCAGGGGCTCGGCGACCTGCTTGCGGAGGATCTCCGAGATGGTGGTGCCGTCGAAGGGCTGGCGGCCGGTGAGCGACTCGAAGAGCACGACGCCCAGGGAGTAGACGTCGGCGCGGCGGTCGACGTCCTTGCCCTCCACCTGCTCGGGGGACATGTAGCGGGGCGTGCCGGCGATGGAGCCGGCGACGGTGAGCTTGGTGCCCGCGTCCATCAGGCGCGCGATGCCGAAGTCGAGCACCTTGGCGTGCACGCCGCGGATGCCGCGGCGGATCATGATGTTCTCGGGCTTCAAGTCGCGGTGAATGACGCCCTTCTCGTGGGCGTTGGCGAGCACGTCGGCGACCTGCAGCACGATCTCGATCGCCTCGATGAGCGGAAGGCGACCCTGCTCGGCGATCACCTTCTTCAGGTCGACGCCCTCGCAGTACTCCATGGCGATGAAGAGGTTGCCCTCTTCGTCCTGCCCGAAGTCGTGCAGGGCGACGGCGTTGGGGTGCGCGACGCGCGCGTAGGACTTCGCCTCGTTCAAGAAGCGGCGGGCGATCTCCGCGTCGGAAGAGAACTCGGACTTGAGGAACTTGAGCGCGACCCGGTGACCGATGCCCAGCTGCTCAGCCAGATAGACGGCGCCCATGCCGCCCTGCCCCAGCTTGCGGATGATCTTGAACTTCCCCTTCACCACGCGATCGACCATGCGATCGGTCGCGGGCGCGAGGCGGATGGTCTCGGAGGTGCCGCACTGGGGGCACTTGCCGCCCCAGCTCGAGTGCTCGGCTCCGCAACCCTGACAGATGAAGACGGCCACTTGTGTTCCCCTTGCCACCATCAGGCGTCGCCTGAGGTGGCGGGCCTATTTCTCGGGCGGGTAGCGGGTGTTGAAGAGGAGCTTCTCGAGCTCCGCCGCGCCGGCCACGGGAGAATCGCCCAGCGCGAGCGCCGCGCGCAACATGGCGGTCCGGGGATCGTCTTTGAGCTCGCTCTCCAGCACCTTGAGGGCGGCGGCGCGCTCTCCGGCCTGGACGAGGGCGAGGCCCTTGAAGAACACGTATTCCTTGTTGGCGGGGTCGCTCTTGGCGGCTTCGGCGAAGTGGGCCTCGGCCTTCTTCCACGCCTTCTCGTCGAGCTCAGCGAGGCCGTCGAGGAAGGCCATGCGCCCCCTGGCGTCGGCGGCGGTGACGCCCACGTCGTGGGCGACCTGGTAGAGCGGCCGCGCGCTGCGCAGGGTCTGGGCGTCGAGCTTCTCTCCGCTCAGGGCCCGCTTGTGCACGCTCTCGGCTTCGACGGTGACGGCGACGCCCAGCTTGGTGGCCATCTCGCCCAGCTCTGGCCCGAGGAAGCCGCCGTGCACCAGCGCGCGCAGGGTCTCGGAGGCGGAGCTGGGGCCCAGCAGTTCCCTGGCGTCGAGGGAGGTGAAGAACGCGGCGCGCTGATCGACGAAGCCCCTGGTGGGATCGTCGGGCGCCTTGCGCAGGCCCTTGAGCTGGCGCTCGCACTGATCGCTCTCGGCCAGGGCCTTCTTGCGATCGGGGCTGTCGGGCACGGACTTCAGGTAGACGCGGTACGCGTAGCAGGCGCGCGGCAGGTCTTTCGCGAGCAGCTGCGCGCGGGCGAGCTGCACGTAGGTCTGCGTGAGCGAGGGGTTGGCGCGGGTCGCCTTGAGGAACTGATCTGCGGCCTTGGCGTACTGCTTCTTGTTGAAGAGCTTGCTGCCCTCCGACACCAGGGTGTCTGCGTTGCCGACGCTGCTGCCCACCAGGGGATCGGCGAAGGCCGCCGAGGCGAAGAGCAGGATGGAGCAGAGGAACTCAGAACGCATAGCCGAGGCCTCCGTTGAAGCCGAAGCTGCTGGGCCCGGCGAAGGTGGTCTGGCTGTCGTCGGTCGCCTGCTCGCCGATGAGGTACCTGGTGTAGTTCGCCTGCAGGTGGATGAAGAGGCCCTCCACCACGAAGAAGCGCACGTTGAAGCGCCCGGCGAGCAGCAGGTCGATCGGCATGAAGCCGTCCTTGTACGACGTGGTGGTCGAGCCCGGGTCCGTGCCGAGGATCTGCCCGGTGCGGAACTCGAGGCCGAGCTGCAGGGAGAACTGGAAGCGCCACACCGCCAGGCGCACCTGGGGCTGCAGCGCGCGGAACACCACGAGGTGGGCCTTCACGTTGTCGATCGCGCCCGGCAGGCACATGCCCAGCGCGGCCTCGCAGCTGCCGCCCGGCGTGAAGCCGACGTTCAGCTGCCAGGGGTCGGTGTTGGTGAGGTAGGTCACGCCGAGCAGCGCGACGCCGAAGTGCTTGCCGCCGGTGCCGTACTCCACGCTGGCGCCCATCAGGGTGCGGCCCGGGCTGATGAACGAGGTGGTGCGGCCGAAGCCCGAGGTGTTGAAGCGGCGCCCGACCAGCCGGCTGCTGTCGAGGGTGGCCAGCTCGAAGCTCGCGTGGAAATACGAGCGGCGCTCGTAGATCTGAGCGGCCTCCGACAGCGGCTTGGGCGGCGGCGGCGGCGCCACGGGGACGACGGGCGGGGGATCGTTCTTGATCAGCACCGCCACCTTCTCGTTGGTGGGATCCTTCGGCGGCGCGGCGATCGACTCGAGCGACTTGTCGAGGGAGTACTGCTGATCGGCCTTCACCGAGACGGTCTGCTCGAACGCCTTGAAGCCCTCGGCGGTGAGGCGAATGGTGTGATCGCCCGGGGCGATGCCGCGGTCGACCTTGTCCTTCCCGACCGAGGTGCCGTCGATGAAGATCTCCGTCCCCGCGGGGACGGCGGTGATCACGATGCGCGCGGCCACCTTCTCCAGCTTCTTCTCCAGGCTGGCGGCGCCGCGAATGGGGATGACGATCGTCTCCTCGAGGGGCTGGTGCAGCTTGAGATCGAGGCGCACCACCCGCTCGCCGGGGAGCACCTGGGTGTTGAGCGGGGTGACGCCGATCTTCACGTCATCGACGTACACGGTGGCGCCGGGCGGCGTGGTCTTCACGTCGAGGGTGGAGGCGGCGGGCACCACCTTCGCGAGCGCGCCGAGGAGCGCCTTCTCGAGGTTGGCGTTGGTGGCGCTGGCGGGGTTCACCTTGCCGCTCTTCGGCTCATAGGCGACCACGCGGTACTTGAAGCCGGCCTCGTCCTGGCCGCCCTGAATGAGCACGATGCGCTCGAAGCCGAGGCCGGCGACGAAGGGATCGATCGGGTCGGCGCAGCGCGCGTCCGCGGAGAAGCACGGCAGCTCGGTGGCGAGCTGGCCCTTGAGCGCACTGGCGAGCTCCTGCTGGCCGATGACGGAGTCCTTGCGCGCCTCGCCGGGCATCAACTTGTCGAGCGCCTTTTCGGTGCGATCGACGAGCGTCTCCTGGCCGGGATAGAGCGGTCGGACCAGCCACAAGGTCTTCTCAGCCCACGCCGCGGAAGAAGCGAGAGAGAGGGTCAGCGCCAAGGCGAGTGCCCGGTGGCCACGTTTCTGCAAGTCCATAATTTCTCAGGAGCTTCTACTGTGCGCTCCCCCGGGAGGCCACATATTCCTCCAGCTCCTCGATGCTCCCAGGCCAGTCTTCTTTGAGCAGCCGGGACAGCGAACGATCGGCGAGCAACTTGCCTCCGGTCTGGCAGCGCGGACAGTAGTTGGTCTCATTGTCCGCGTGGACGATGCGCTGCACGGGCGAGCCGCACACGGGGCACGGCTGCTTGTGCTTTCCGTGCACGGCCATCTCAGGCCTGAAGGCGGTGACCTTCTCGGGCCACGCTTCGCCCGTCTCCTGGCGCAGGCGCTCGAGCCACTCGGCGAGCACGGTGCGGATCGCGTCGAAGAGGCGGGAGAGCTCCTCACCGGTGAGCGTCTTGGTCTGCTTCACGGGCGAGAGCCTGGCGCGGTGAAGGATCTCGTCGGAGTAGGCGTTGCCGATGCCGGCGAACAGGCGCGGATCGGTGAGGGTGCGCTTGAGGGTGTGGTTCTCGAGGCGAACGCGGGTGGCGAAGTCGTCGAGGTGGGCCTTCATCACGTCGAGGCCGCCGCGATCGAAGGTGCGCAGGGCGGCCTGCCCCGAGGCCACGTGTATCGACGCCCGCTTCTTCGTCGAGACCTCGGTGAGCAGGAGCGTGCCGGTGGGGAAATCGAAGGCCGCCAGTCCCGCGCGCCCGGGGATCTTCGTGCCCGCGGCCTTCCACTGCAGGCGGCCGGCGATCATCAGGTGAATGACGATGAACAGCTCACCCTCGAGCTCGAACACCAGGCGCTTGCCGATGCGGCGCAGGCCGACCAGCTTTCGGCCGAAGGTGCTGCTGAGCGGCGGCTCGACGCTGCGGAGCACGAAGGGGCTGCCCAGGCGAACGCGCTCGAGCGGCTGGCCCATCACCCGCGGGGTGAGCGCGGAGAGGTAGAGCTCGAGATCGGGGTACTCAGGCACGCCTTCACTTTGCCAGAAAGCGCTCCCTGAGCGACTCCGCCCAGAGGCGGAACGCCCACATTCCGCGGGACGTCGAACTGTGCTGGAAAGAGGTGGTCATGCGGATCTCTCAGCTGGTCGTGCTCAGCGTGTTGCTGCACGCCGCCACGGCGGAGGCGCGCTTTGGGAAGGCCGGCAGCGGAGGGGGATCTTCGAGTGGCTCGTCCTCCAGGTCCACGCACGCCGCGGTCCCAGTGGATTCGTCGTCGTCCTCCTCGTCCTCTTCCTCGGGCAGCAACTTCTCCTCGGGGACCTCCTCTGACCGCTCGAGCCGGCTGGGCTATTTCAGCGGCGCCTTCGTGCCGATGTACGGCTACGGGTACTACCCGTATCCCGGCCCGGGGATCCTGATCGACCCCGACGAGGAGGCGGTGGGTGAGGTGCGGGTGATGGCGGGCATGGAGTTCGAGGTCTTCGCCAACCAGGACCGCGGCTTTGCGCTGGCGCTCGCGGCGAGCCTGGAGGTCGACCGCTGGAGCCTGAGCATCTCAGGCCAGCACCTGAGCGTGGCGGCCGACGACGGCACCAACGGGGACGACACCCTGCAGCAGATGGGCGCACGCTTCGGGTATGCGCTGCTGGTCGGGAGCCGCGGGCGAATGCGCGCCGAGGTGGGCGCGGACCTGATCTTCGCGGCCGACGTCACGCTGCTGGGGCCGTCGGTGGGCTTCTCAGGCATGGTGTGGATCGCGGGGCCGCTCGCGTTGGAGGGCAGCGTGTCGGGCTCGGTGTTTCCGTTCTGGCAGCTCGATGGCCGCGCGGGGATCGTGATCGGCATCGGCGCGCTGGGGTTCCGGCTCGGCTGGCGCACGCAGCTGCTCGACGATCAGGGCGTGGTCGATGGGGTGGTGCACCGCGACGTCTTCATGGGTCCGTACGCCGGCCTGGGCTTCGTGTTCTGAGGCAGCTCAGTACTCGATGAGCTGAATCACCCGGTTCTTCCGCGTGCGATAGATCGAGAAGTCGCTGTCGAAGGTGAAGACCGAGGCCTCCGGCATGAGCTCAACCAACCGAACCAGGCACGCGTCCGCCAGCGACATGGGCACGTTCACGTAGCGGCTCATCAATGCGTCGAGTTCGGCTGCTTGCTGCTCGATCGCCAGCGGCAGCCGCAGCAAGCCGTCCCGTACCAGCGCCATCACCGCATGCGGTCCTTCGGGGACGGATCGAAGCAGATACGTCGCCTCGGTCAGGACAGGCTCGACTGTCAGCAGCGGAGCGGGGAGCTGGGAGAGAACTTCCTTCACCCTCCGGTGCAGGCGCTCGCGGCGATTGAGGAGCGCGACGAGCGGCCC